>JBFJTQ010000158.1:0-6241 GCA_041625275.1 Binatia bacterium
CATGCGCTGTCCGGATCCGAAGTCACAATGGCTGATCCGGTTCCAATAAAGCGACCGCCGTCTTCGGTGTGCCAGATCGGCGCCGGGAATGACTCCAGATCGATGTCAGAGTCGATGACGTTTTCGAGCACCGGGCCACTTTTGACAAAGCTTGGCGCGAACCGAGAGGCCTCCTGCTCCCAGTAGTTTGGCTTCCCCACCAACGCCTCGGCAAACGCGCAATCATCAAGCTCGAGGGACATCCCTAACGTCAGCAAAAGCCGTCGCCGGCTGGCAGTGGACGCCGTCAAGACTCGAAATCCGGCGGGGTATCCCTTGATCTTATCGAAAAGCAGCGCCGGGGTCGGCTTGAGCCGGCAGTTAAGCTCTGCGATGGCACCAAGTTCCAAATTCCAATCGACGCCCTCGACGCGCTGGAGTTCACCCATTTCTTCAACAGCGCGGATCCAGCCGCGCAAATCCGTCACCGGATAAGATTTTTTTGGCGGAGCCATAATCACACCTCACTTGCTGCTTGACCGGCACTTCGCAGTGCTTGCGTCTGATGCCAATCGATTTGTCGGGTTTCCGGATCGATCACAACCTTATATACATCCCGCGCCGCCTCAACGGTCACAAATTCGTTGATATAGATATCGTCCCAAACAGCCTGAGGATCTCTTTCCTCCGGCCGCCCCACCCCCCCGCCGCCACCTGTGTCTTTGACGACATGATCCCCCCCTCGAAGCTGATGGAGGCGGTGAACCTGAGCGCGAATCTTCTCGCCGTTACGCACGATATAACAGCGGTTGGGTGGGGTTGATTTCCCGCCTACAGCACCGTGGCTGAATGTCGTCTCGCCCTGACCGGCCCCCGTATGCATCCCGGCCTCGCCGCCCAGATTGACCGCTTCCCAGTGAAAACCCGGCCCGCCACGCCACTTTCCCGCCCCGGAAGAGTCGGTGCGAAATTGGCGGCTCATGACTCTCCACGGATACCTGATCTCAACATCTTCGGTATTGGGTCGGGATATTTCTCCAAGCGTGCCGATGGAGGCGGAGCCCTGGTAGCCGTCGAAGCCCGCCACTGCGCCGGCACCGCCTTCGGCATGGTATCCCGGAAAGACATAGAGACCCGATGTACGCGGATCAATTCCGTAAATATACTGCCCGTACCGCCGCCCCCAACCCGCCGCGGCGCGATTCGGCTGCGCCTCGGACATCGCCATCATCACCGCCTCAAGAATATTGCCCCCCATGCTCACGGGTGCGCCGCCCATGGGCGCCGGGTACTTGGCATTGACCACCAATCCCTCGGGGGCGATGACGCGGATGGGCCGCATCGTTCCCTCGTTGTGATATTCCGCCAGCGCCGGGTCAAAGAAAAGTATCGAAGCCGCAACCGCGTTGCTGTAAGTACTCGGATAACTACAATTGACGAAGCCGCGCCGCTGCTGATCGCTCTTGGAAAAATCGATGGTGAGCGTGTCGCCTTTGACCGTAATTTCGCAGCGAACCGTCACCGGCACGTCGAGCTCATAGCCGTCGTCGTCAGTCGACGACTCGCCGTAGTAGGTTCCGTCTTTCATGTCACGGATGCAGGCTCGAACCGCCTTTTCCGTCCGCTTCTGCATGACCTCGACGCATTCCCGAACCGTTTTGATTCCATATCTGCCAATGAGCTCACGCAGACGCGACTCACCCAGTTGTGTGGCGGCGATCATCGCGTATGAGTCGATGCGCACGCCGTCGGACAGGCGCACGTTGTTGAAAATCAGCCTCGTCACATCGCGTTGCTCGCGCCCCTTCTCCATGAACTTGACGCCCGGAACAAGAATACCCTCGGAGTGAATGTCGTAAGGATCGGAAAAATAGGCGCCGGGAAACGCCGCTCCGGTGTCTTCGACATGGGCCCGGGCTAGTGTCCAGAAGGCGGGCTTGTTCTTGTGGAAAATGGGCTTGAAGAAACCCCAGTCAGGGGGATGGCACGAGTATCCTTTATAAGGATCGTTCGCCAGGAAAACGTCTCCCGGATAAACGTTGCCACGGTATTCGTTGAGGATATACCTAACGGAAAACTTCGCGCCCACGAATTGGATCGGAAGACCGACGGGGATGGCGATGGTATTTCCCTCGCCGTCCCAAATCCCCACCGAGATATCCTTTAGCTGGGAAATGAGAAAGCTCTGCGAGGTCCGCTCGATCACACGGCGCATCTCGCGGCAAATGCGCTGCAACGAATGCCATATCGTGGAGAGTGTCAAAGGATCTATTTCGGCTCTGGCGCGCCGCGGCGCCCGTTTTCCAGGTGAAGCAGACTGTGCCTTACCAACCATCAATCGTTACCTCCGAGACAGTCATGGTTTCCGACCAAAACTTGAACCGACCGGACGGCGGTCCCTCATTGCGCGGCAGAGTTAATCGTTCACCGAGTTTGGTTTTCATCATGCCGTTCCGTCCCATCGGGCCCCTAATCGATTTGACCTTTCGATCTCAGCCCATCACGCCGTGAATCGCTTCGACGATGCGTGACTCCGACGGACTGATAAACTCTTCCAGCTTTTTACTGTAAGGCACGGGCACATCGAGCGTGGCGACGCGTCGCACCGGCGCCTTGAGCTTGTCGAAGCCCGCCTCCCAGATGCGCGCCGCCAGTTCCGCGGCGACGCCGCAGCTGTGACGACATTCATCGACAACGACCACCCGGCGCGTCTTTTCCACCGACGCCATGATGGTCTCAAAATCGAGCGGCACCAAGGTGCGCGGATCGACAACCTCCACTTGAATCCCCTTTGCGGCGAATTGTTCGGCGACGGCGCAAGCGCGCTGAACCATAAAAGAAGTGGCGACCACCGTGACATCGCTGCCTGTTCGTTTGATGTCGGCTTGACCCAGCGGTATCGGGTCATCGCCGTCGGGAACGGGCCCACGGATCTCGAACAGCAGCGCGTGGTCGACAAACACCGTCGGATTGTCCGAAGCGACGGCGCTCTTGAGCAGCCCCCGCACATCACGCGGAGAAGACGGCAGGACGATTTCCAAGCCGGGACAATTCCATAGCATCGCTTGCGGACTGTGGGAATGCTGGGCCGCGCCGCCGCCGCGCAAGCCGTGAATCATATGAAACACCACGGGAACGCGTGTGCGGCCGCCCGACATATAAAAGGCGTTGGCCGCTTCGTTGACGATTTGCGGCCACGCCTCAAAAGAAAAACTGGCCGTCACAATATCGACGACGGGGCGCATTCCGGCCATTGCTGCGCCGATGGCAAGACCGCAAACACCAAGCTCCGAGATCGGCGGAGAGATCACGCGGCCTGGAAAGTTCTTTTCGATCTCGCCAAAGAGACTGCGGCGCGGGCTCAATCCCAAGAAAGTCTCGTGGATCAGGCGCACGCGTTCATCCGCGCGCAAGACTTCCTGCAGCGCTGCCAGTTTCGCTTCATAATAGGCCATCTCAGGCATCACAACCTCCCCGCTTTTCAGCCGCGAAGATATTTTCCAGCGCGCTTTTCGGATCCGGCTCTGGGGAATCGAAAGCGAATTTGATGGCTTCGTCAATCTCATCTGCGACGCTCGTCTGCATGTCGAGGATTTCTTCCTTGCTGGCATGTCCTTCATCCAGGAGTTCGCGAATGAAGAGCAAAACCGGGTCGCTGAACTGGTACCACTCCTTTACGGCCTCGGGCACGGCTTTCATATCCCAGGCGAAGGCCACTTGCGTGCGGACCGGAAGCACGGGCCAGTTGCTCACGCTTCCCGGCCAGCGCACCGTTTGAGCTTCGATGAATTGAGGGCCTTCACCCCGGCGAAGTCTTCTGATGGCTTCGCCGATGACAGTCAACACCAGCCCCGCGTCAGTTCCCTCCACCTGCTGTGCGGGAATCTTGTATGCCGCGGGCAGGTCCGTGAGAGGAAAGACCGCCATACTTGAAGACCGAATGGCGCTTGTTGCTCGGCCGTGGCCGTACTTGCCGTTGTTCTCGCATAGATAGAGCACGGGGAGCTTCCACAAAGATGCGAGGTTAAAGGACTCGACCGCGGCCCCTTCCTCCAGAGCGCCATCGCCGAATAGGCAGACGCTGACCTGGCCGCTTTTTTTCTCTTTCGCGGCATAAGCCGCGCCCGTTGCCAAAGGAATTATGCCCCCGACGACGGCGGAGGTTTGAAGAAAACCTAGTTCCACCGGCGCGACATGAAAAGTCCCTCCCTTCCCGCCGTTGTAGCCGTCGCGTCGGCCCAAGATCTCGGCAAGGACGCGTCCCGGCGCAGCCCCACGCGCCAAGACATGACCGTGGTTGCGATGAGTGGTGAAGACATAATCGGAGGCTTCCAATAGCGAGAGAGCCGGAACGCCGGTAGCTTCCTGACCGATATAGACGTGGTAGTGGCCGCGAAAGCGACCTTCATTGTGAAGCGTGATGAGCCCTTCCTCAAAATGGCGGATCAAAAGCATCTTGCGGCACAATTCGAGCAAGTTGTCGCGTGGCAACCGAGGCAACATTCTTTCCTCCTCTCAAGTGATTCGTCTACCGGGAATGCTGCTAATGAGTCTAGTGCGGGTATGACGCCTACTTGAACCCAAGGATCTTTCCGTATTCTCTCGAGAGACGGACAATCAGCTCAGCTTGGTCTTGCGACATGTAAACCATTTTTTCCCCTAGGCGTACTTGTAGGTGGTCGTTCCTGGAACAAAAGCGGAAGTCTGGCCGTTATAGCGTTCCCAAATCTCCTGAGCCTCCGGTGTCGTCAGAAAAGCCGCAAAAAGGCGGCCGACATTGGGGTGGCGAGCACCCCTCGGCGTCAGCGTGTTCGTGGCGTAGAACTCAAAACTCCCCTCCCCTTTGGCCGCAGATACCATCTGCTCTATCGTGGCGCCAAGAGACGGGCCCGAGGACACTGCCAGGACAAGCGCTCCGAGGACAGATGCTACATAAGCGCTCAGCAAACGTCGCCTCGACATCGACAGACCTCCTTGGAAAAGACTTTTTCAAACCTGCGACAACGACGCACTTACCATATACCGGGTTAACGGTAAAGTAGCCATCGACAAATTTTTGCACGAAACCGGAGGATCTCAGAATAAATCTGTTCGCATGAACAGTGGACCGCCGGTAGTTGGACACTCTGCATCGAGGGTCGCACAAATAATAAGGCGGGAGAACCTTGTGCGACGACTGGTCGCGTCGCGGAAATCCACGGCTCACCGAACTGCGACACCGTCCAAATGCAAACATTCCGCGAAGATTTCAGTTACGAGAGCCTGATATGGAGCGGCACTGCGCACCCGCCGATAAAGGCAACGAGAGTTGGAAGCAGCAGCCAACAAAATCGTTCCGAGGGCTCACGCACTGCCGCACCGTCGCCCGCCAACTTCGAGGGGCAAAGGTTCGATCTTTTAACCTCGCCGGAATAAGGCGGCCAGAAAAGGCGCAGCGCAAAATGCGGCGCGGACTTCAGTTCAACCCGGATTCCGCAGTTGCGGATACGGCGTGTGCCTGGGCCTGAGGTGAGTCTGGAGTGGCGAAGACACTTAACCGCACAGTTGCGCAGTCCTTGTTGCTAGTTGGCAAGTTGTCGCCCTGGCTTTGAGGTCTCTACTTTACGCACCGGCTATGGTTGCCCACTCAGAGGCAGCGGCGTATTGTCTTCGCGACGAAAGGGTCACGCCAGGCTCCTTAAGAAACTTTCTACTGCGGAATTCGGGTTCAAACTTGGATTTCGTCATACCGGGGAAGCCGAAGAACAACTAAAATGGAGGCGGGTCGCCACACTGATCAAGCGATACGCCGGATGCAGGTATTCGCTCAATCTTAACTTTCTCTCGCCCTCAGCAATTGCCTTGGCGGTATTTCTGCGAAAGAAGGTCCGCGAAATTCTCCGTCGCTATACTTAAATCGCGACGCGCATCACGGGCTCTGTGGATGGACTTTTCACTTCCGTGCTTTTGGAGCGCTCGAAGGGCAATGTGACTGTAAACTTCGAACCTTTACCGTAAACGCTTTCTGCTTGGATTTCGCCGTGCAACAGCTCGACGGCCTTCTTGACAATAGCCAAGCCAAGCCCGACTCCGCTCTTAAAACGCGCCCCAGAATTGTCTGCTCGGTGGAACTCATCGAAGATCAAGCGGATCTCTTCCGGCTTCATGCCTATGCCTGAATCTTCGACGACGATTTTGACCTGGCTTGCCGATTCATCCTTCTCCATGCGCACATCAATACGTCCTTTTGGGGTGAACTTGACGGCGTTGGTGACTAAATTGA
>JBFJTQ010000159.1:0-6205 GCA_041625275.1 Binatia bacterium
GATGTGCGCCACGACCTGTCCCTTTCGCACCTCCGAATTGAAATCCGCGAGAAGCTCCTTGATCTGGCCGGAAACCTTCGAGCCGACCGCCACCGAGACCACCGCGTTGAGGGTTCCCGAAGCGGAAACGGTCTTCACAATGCCCCCGCGCTGAGTTTTTGCTAGTCGGTACTCGAATCCATCCGTTCTGCCGCCCGAAAAAGCGTAGATGGCGGCGATAACGCCGACCGCCCCCGTTATACCCAACAAAGTCAATGTCTTTCGCATCTCGTATTCCTTAACGCCACGGCTTCCAATTTCCTTCAAGAACTCAACCGTCGTTCATTAGACGAAAAGGGGTTCCGTTCAGGTGACATCAAAGGCGCAAGACGGGCCATAAACATAAACGAGAAAGACAGTGCTCACCTCGCGGGCTTGTCCTTGCGCAAGGAATCTCGCCGGTGTTTTAAACGTTCAATTCGTTGCTCTTTTTCACTGCGGAACTGCGCGGTGAGTTTGTCGAGCTTTGCGGTTTGCTCGGCTTCGAGCAATGGCCTCAGGCGGTTGGCCAGGCGGTCAACGGCGTCGCCTGATTTTTCCAACCATTCCATTCGGCGCTGCAAAAGTTCTAGTTGCGCCTCGTTGAGGATTGGAGCGAGAGTGTTTTTCTGTTTCTCCGACAGGGCAAGCGCTTCGGTCAAAGAAGAAAGGTGCCGTCTTTCCAATTGTCTCGTCCACCGGTACGATCCGAGGTAAAATCGCCCGACTACGGCACCGCAAAGCAGGCCAAGCAGAAAAACTCCTACTACTGCAATTATGGCATTGCGTTTCATCCCTGCGTCCCCGCAAGCCAAGGATCGAAGATTCGGTCTTCCTCGAAAGGCCGCCACCTGCTTTGGGATCCCTCCACGAGCCCCAGCATGGAGGGTGAGGAATCCGGCGCCCTGGCGACGGGTTCTCGCCAGAGAGTCCCGACTCCCAGGAGAACGAATAGAATGACAAAAACGGGCGCTAACCGGCGACTCATAAGGACCACCATGGCATTGAACACCTCTTGTCTGTCGAGCTGCATCTGGATCTTCGCCCGAATTTTTGGCCACTGGGCTTTTGATCCCGAGGGCACCGGCGCCAGGGCGAATATCCGTGTCCAGAACCGCTCCTCTTCGACAAAGAGCCGGCAATGGGGACACGAGCTGTAATGCTCAGAAATCTCCTTCGGCATCCGCACCGTCTCTGGACCTTCTTGCTCCAGCCATTGTTTGAACTCGCGGCATTTCATGAATTACCTCCGAACCAGCCGGAAAATTCGTGGACCGAGAAGCCCGCGCAGCTTTTCTCGCGCTCGGGCATGTCTGGATTTGACCGTACCGACGGAGCGATTGAGGATTTTGCTAACCTCCTCGTAAGACAGTCCTTCCAAATCTTTTAAGGTAATTACGACCCGAAACCGCTCGGGAAGGGCCGCCACGGCACGCCGCACGAACTGGCCTATCTCTGCGGCACTTTCCGCGCCTGAAGCCTCGCTGGCAGCGGCCGTTGCGAGATACTGCTCAAGCTTGTCTAGGGACAACTCGTCCAGGGAACTCACCCGTCTTTGTTTTTTGATCTCATCGTGGGCACGGTTCACAGCAATGCGGGTGATCCAGGTCCCGAAGGACGATTCGCCGCGAAACTTGTTTAGAGAAAAATAGGCTTTCACAAATGCATCTTGAACCACATCGTCCATGGCTTCGTGCTCTGGCCCGAGCATTCTGGCAACGAGCCGGTATATTCGCGCCTCGTAACGCTCGACGAGAAAGCGAAAGGCCTCAATATCTCCTTCCGGAGCCCTGTCAACCCAATCCTTTTCGTCCGCCACAAGAATCCGCGCGCCCGTGCCGCGGAAATGCCCGCCGTCCGTCGATTCACAGGTTAATCATTAGACGCCTGGCGGTTCCCGCTTTTCACAATTGTACTTGGTTTGCTTGACACCTTGGTGCCGCTAAAGACCTTATCGGCGGGCCCCCGCACAGACATGGTGGCCATCGACGCCGCCTCGATGATCGGCGCGGAACCATGGAGATCGGGGCGCCCAATGGGAGATCATCAAGGGAGCAGCGCAAAAATCCTCAGCGGGGCTCCACTGCCGCCCTTGATCTTCATCGGTATGGCGAAAATCGTCGCTCCCCTGGCGGGCAGCCGTTCCAAGGACGCGACATTCTCGAAAATCGGGACACTGGCCGCGCCGAGTATTTGGTGAGTCATAAAGTCACGCGACGGACCGTGATCGATGCTGGGGGTGTCGATGCCGACGGCCTTAACTCGGCGCCGCTTGACGAGAAATTCCGCAGCCTCTCCTGAAACGCCGGGGAAGTGGAGATTGGCCACATCCTCCGGTTCGGCCGTGCCAAAATAGCGCGCGCGGTCGCCCCAGTATCGTCCCCAGCCCGTGTACATGAGGACAATGGCGCTTCTCGGGATACGGCCGTGGCTCTTCTCCCAGGCGAGAATATCATCAACCGTTAACAAGTAATCCCGATCCGTTGCCGCCTTGCGCCTCACGTCGATGACGACGCCCGCTCCGATGGTACGCCCAAGGGGAATTTGCTCGGTCGTCCATTTGCCTTCCGCGAAATGAAATGGTGCGTCGAGATGGGTTCCCACATGCTCCGAGCCGCTGTAGTTGTAGGATGAATACCAGAAACCCTGGGGCGAGCGGCCCTCGCTGACCTTTTCCAATCGAAACGGTGTGGCCGTGGGCCAGTGCAGCGTCTCACTGCTGAACGCGTAGGTCATGTCGACGATCTTCTTATCGTCGACGGAGTGAGCGGGCGATGCTGCGAGAGCAGCTGCAAACACAGCCATAAGAAGGGTCTTCATCTCTGGCTCCTTCTGCCGCTTGCCCGCGCTTGGTCGCGATCTGAGATCCTTTAGCGGTTCTTTCTAACGGCGTCTAACTCTCTTTTGGCATCGACAAAGTCAGGGTTTATTTTGAGCGCGGCCTCGAATTCTTTTTCAGCCTCACCGCTCCGTCCCTGCTGCGCTAATACCTTTCCAAGCTCGTAATGCGCCACGTCGTCGTCCGGGCAAAGCGCCAAGCCCTCACGATAGAGAGCAATGGCTTTCTCGTGCTCCTGCACCGCCTGGGCCTTGTCGAAATACTCGCGAAAAGCGCGAGTGCAATCGCGCCGCTTTTGATCTTGCGCCTTTTGGGCAGCCTGCAAGGACTCGATCTCCCGCCGCTGGCGGGCGATTTCTTCACCCTGGCGCTTAATCTGCTCCGCCTGCTTTTCCAGAAGCTCGGAATTGCAGCCCGCGCCAAGCAACGCAACCATTATTAGAACAGCGCCTAAACCCCTGCGTCCCAGCGCGGCGCCTGCTTTGCCCACTAAAATGGTCATGGCTCCGCCTTTGCCGCTTCCAAGGCCAGGTAAATCTTTTCGGCTTTGATGGGCAAATCTTTGATGCGCACGCCCACAGCGTCGAATACGGCGTTGGCAATGGCCGGAGCCACCGGAATAAGCGCGCTCTCGCCGATGCCCTTGGCGCCGAAGGGTCCATCTTTGTGCGGAATTTCAACGGAGATCGGTTCGATTACGGGCGGCATGTCTGCCAGCGACGGAAGAACATAATCCACCAGATTGGGGTTGATCAGTTGTCCGTTGTCATAGGCAATTTCTTCGAACATGGCCTGTCCGATTCCCGTGATCGCGCCGCCAGAGAGTTGCTGCCGGCACCCCAGGGGGTGAAGCGCCTTGCCGACATCCACCGCGGTCGCGTACTTGAGCAGTTTTATCTGGCCGGTTTCCGAGTCGACTTCAACTTCGGCGGCCCCGGCTGCCACAAACCAGAAGGCCGATGTGCTTTTCTCGCCGTACTCGTCTTTGACCGAAGTCTTTACCTGGCCGTCGCCGACGAGGGTCCCGCCGCGCATGCCGAAACGCTTGAACATCGCGTCGGCGTAATCAAGCGCGGTTTCCGGCAGGAGTATTTTTCCACCGGCGAATCTGACCTGATCATCGGGCACGCCGTATTCCTTGACCACCGTTTGTTTCAATTGTTGCTTGATATCCTGTGCCGCCAGCTGAACCGCCTTGCCCATATGGAAAGTCGAACGGCTGGACGAGGTCGTGAGATCGTAGGGCACGACGTCGGTATCGACGCCAAGCACCTGGATTTTTTCCAAAGGTATGCCCAATTCCTCACCGGCAATCTGTGCCAGCACCGTTTCCGAGCCCTGGCCCATTTCGATGGTGCCGGTATAAATCGAAAGGCTGCTGTCTTCGTTGAGTTTAACGACGGCACAGGAGATGGACGGCGTGATGGTGGCCTTGATCATGCAAGCCAACCCCTTGCCACGCTTTACGGCGTCGCTCTTTTCACCATGAACCTTTGCACTTTTGAACTTCTTATCTTCCCATCCGATCGACTTTGCGACTTCCTCGACGCATTGCTGGAGGCCGACGCTGCGCAACGTTTCCTCCGTGACGAATCGATCGCCCTCTCGGTAGCCGTTTTTCAGGCGGATGTGGAGCGGGTCGATCTTCAGCGCGGCAGCCACGATATCCATCTGCGACTCCACCGCCCAGGCAGATTGCGAAACGCCGAAACCGCGGAAGGCGCCCGCCGGCGGTTTGTTGGTATAGACGGAGTAGGAATCGATCTTCAGGTTCGGAATCCGGTAAGGACCCGCCGCCGTGTAGCCCGATTTCTTGGCAACGCGCGGGCCGATCTCGGCGTACGCGCCCGTGTCGAGGTAGATTTCGCATTCCCGCGCCACCAGCGTCCCGTCCTTCTTGACGCCGGTCTTCATCCGAATCGCCGCGCCGTGCTTGGTGATGGTGTAAAACACCTCCTCGCGCGAAAGCAGCACGCGCACCGGCAGGCGGGCTTTCAGGGCCAGCGCCACGGTGATCGGTTCGATCTTTGGATAGACTTTTCCCCCGTAGCCGCCGCCAAGGTAAGGAACCACGACGCGGACCTTGGACACCGGGACCTTGAAGATGTTCGACAGCTGCGTGCGCACGACAAAGGGGTTTTGCGTTGTCGCCCATACGGTAATGCGGCCGCCTGGATCGACGGACGCGATGCAGGCGTGGGTTTCGAGAAAACAATGCTGCGTCGCCGGCAGAGTGAAGGTATCCTCGAACACGAGGTCCGACTCCGCAAAGCCTTTCTCGATATCCCCGCGATTGAGCCTGAAGTGCGTGCAGATATTCGTTCCCTCGACCGGTTTGAGCTCCGCGAGATCGGCGAACCCGGACTCGGGAATGCGCACGGACTCATGCACCAAGGTCGCGCCCGGCCGCACCGCCTCCTGGACATTGAGCACCGCCGGCAGCTCCTCGTAGTCGACGTCTATCAAACGCAGCGCCTCGTCGGCCGCATCGACGGTGGATGCCGCCACGGCCGCAACGGGGTCGCCGACGTGACGCACCTTTTCCACCGCCACGATGGTCTGATCCTTGAACACCGGGCCGTAGTAAGGCTCGATGCCTTCGTCGCTGACGATATCGTCGCGGGTGATAACCGCCACCACACCGGGAACCTTGAGGGCCTTGGAAGCATCGATGTTTTTGATGCGCGCGTGCGGCAAGGGGCTGCGCAGAATTTTTCCATGGCACATGCCGGGAACTTGCATGTCCCCCAGATACTGCGCCTTGCCGGTAACTTTAATTTCATAATCCAACCGGCGCACCGACTTTCCGATCTCCGTCATCGCCATCGCTCTAGGCCCTCGCCATGTCTTGAATTGCCTGCACGATTTCTTGATAGCAGCCGCAGCGGCAAAAATTACCCGCCAGGTAGGCTCGGATCTGCTCGTCACTGGGCTTCGGAAACTCGTCCAGGAGCGCCTTGGCCGTGAGAATAAATCCCGACGTGCAGTAACCGCACTGGAGCGCGCCGAACCGCATGAAGGCCTCCTGCAAAGGATGGAGCGAATTCTGGCCTCCCAGCCCTTCAATCGTCAAAACCTCGCTCCCATCCACGTCCACGGCCAAGACGGAGCAGGCGCTCACGGGCCTCCCGTTCACGAGCAAGGTGCAGGTGCCGCAGACTTGAATGTCACAACCAAGCTTCGCGCCGGTTAAGCCCAGGCGCTCGCGCACCAACTCCAACAGCGTGGTGCGCGCTTCGACTTCGACCGCACGCTCAACCCCATTGACACGAATTGAAATCGCTTTTTTCATGACATTCACTTAATGCCCCAAAGCCCGCTCATAGGCCGCGCTTGCCGCACGCCGCA
>JBFJTQ010000160.1:0-6202 GCA_041625275.1 Binatia bacterium
CTCCTATTTTTTTCAAGGACTCGCCATTGTGGCCTATTTTTTCCACAAGAATAACGTACCGCGTTTTTTTCGCGCGGTTATTTACCTTTTTATTGTGTTTCAGCAGGTATGCACGTTGCTAGTTGCCGGACTTGGACTCTTCGATCTATGGGGCGATTTTCGTCGCCTTAAGAACAAGGATCTCAAACCAAGCCAGGCGTCCTAACGGAGGAGAACATGGAAGTCATTTTGAGGGAAGATATTCCCAATTTGGGGAAGATCGGCGACGTCGTGCGCGTCCGTGACGGCTATGCGCGCAACTACTTGTTGCCGCGGGGATTGGTCCTTTTGGCGAACAAGAAAAATATCAAAACCTTCGAGCACCAGAAAAAGGTTGTTGCGGATCAGAAACAGCGAATCCTGAGAAAGGCACAATCACTCGGCGATCAGTTGGCTGGCGTCGTTTTGACCATTCCCATGCGTACGGGCGATGAGGGGAGGCTTTTTGGCTCGGTGACCAATATTCATATCGAAAAGGCGCTCAAGGCTCAGGGGTTGGACGTGGACCGACGGAAAATCCATCTTGAAGAACCTATTCGCACACTTGGGGATTTCGAAGTGCCCGTCCGCATGACGGCCGACCTCACGATTCCCCTCAAGGTCTCCGTGGTGCCCGAAGAAGGCGGCAAAGCAGCGTCATAAAGCTCACGCTTGCGAATTTGCCTCTCGGCCCACAGCCATGGATGGCGTGGATGCGTTGCCCGGTCGACAGCCGGGGCGCGGTCGGCTGATGCTCCTGCTAGCGGGAGTGCTCTGGAGTCTGGCCGGGGTATTCATAAAATTTCTCTTTCTGCATCCGCTGACAATTGTATTCTACCGCAGTTTGTTTGCGTCGGTTTTTTTTGCCTTCTTCCGGGGCAGGAGCAAGTCGTTGCCGCAGCGCGCCTTGCTGGTCGCCGTCGTCAGTTACACAGCCGCCATCAGCGCCTTCGTTGCAGCCAATAAGCTTACAACCGCTGCCAATGCCATTGTCCTGCAATACACCGCACCGATCTTTGTTTTTGTTTTAGTTCGCTTTCTGTTTCACGAGAAAACAGCCAACGTCAATTGGATTTGCCTGGTGTTCGGAATGCTTGGAATCGCAGTGATCTTCGCCGGCAGTGCCGGTCAACCCGATGCAGCGGGCGTCATGGTTGCCCTGCTCAGTGGACTGCTTTTTTCGATCTACATGGTCACCCTCAGGTTTCTGCAAGATGTGCATGCGGGCACGCTGACCTTCGTGAATAACTTAGCGTGTTCGCTGATTCTCTTGCCATTGGTCAGCTCAGAGCTCGACGTGTCTTTCCGTGAATTCGGAATCCTTGCCGTGATGGGCATCGTCCAACTCGGGATACCCTATTGGTTATTCTCGAAAAGCCTTGAAACCATCAGCCTCCAGGAAGCGTCCCTCATCGTGCTGATCGAACCGGTTTTAAACCCCGTATGGGTGGCCGTTGTTGTCGGCGAAATCCCATCCGTGGCCACCCTGACGGGAGGAGGGCTTATCGTCGTTAGCCTGGGCATTCGCTATTCGTGGCAGATGGCGAACCGTCGGCGCGGCGCAGGCGCGGTCTAAACCATCTGGGGAAAAGACAACGCCCCTATGTACCGCCGCTACGAACAGCTGTGCAGGTTCACAATCAAGTGGATTTTTGATAGCTTCAGGGGTAATTTAATTTCCTACCGGGGAGGCAAGAGACGTCTATGAGTTGGGGAATGCAAAATCGCTTAGCGAGAATTATTAAACCTGAGGACGGGCGAGCGGTCATGCTGGCCGTCGATCATGGTTATTTTCTTGGGCCAACGAGCGGTCTGGAACAACCGCGAGGAACCATCGAGCCGCTCTTGCCTTATGCCGACTCCATCATGTTAACACGGGGAGTTCTTAGGACGTCCCTCGATGCCCATGCAAATGTACCTGTGGTGCTGCGGGTCTCGGGGGGTACCAGCATCCTCAAAGAACTCTCCAACGAAGATATCACGGTTTCCATCGACGATGCGATTAGGCTGAACGTTTCGGCGATGGCTCTTTCCATCTTTGTCGGTTCCGAGTTCGAGAAGGAAACCCTCGTGAACCTTGCCAAACTCGTCGACGAGGGAGAAAAATACGGCATTCCGGTTCTTGCGGTGACCGCGGTTGGCAAGGATATGGCGCGCGATGTCCGCTATCTGGGTCTTGCCTGTCGGATCGCCGCCGAGCTCGGCGCCCACGTGGTCAAGACCTATTACTGCGACCAATTTGAGCAGCTCGTCGAAAGTTGCCCTATTCCCGTGATCATTGCCGGAGGAAAGAAAACCCCGGAAATGGAGGCTCTAGAGCTGACCCATAGCGCCGTCGCGCTTGGAGCGGTCGGTGTAGACATGGGCCGGAATATCTTCCAGTCGGATTGTCCCGTCGGTATGATCCGTGCGGTTCGCGCCATCGTTCACGACAATGCGGCCGTGAAGGATGCGTACAAAATATACGAAAGCACCAAAGGCGCCGTGCCCAAACGTGCGGCGAGTTGATCCTTGCTTGAGACTGAAAGCCGTTCCGTGAGCGCCCCCGAACGCGCCGAAACCATGCGCGTCGCGATGTACTATAACAACAGGGACGTTCGCCTTGAGCGCATGACCGTTCCCAGAATTGGCCCGGGGGAGTTACTGGTTCGTATTCACGCCAGCGGTATCTGCGGCAGCGATCTCATGGAATGGTATCGCATCAAGAAAGCTCCGCTGGTTCTCGGTCATGAGATTGCCGGCGAAATCGTCAAAGTGGGTCAGGCAGTGAGAGATTTTCAGACCGGCGATCGCGTGTTTGCCTCTCATCATGTGTCCTGCGGGCAATGCCGGTACTGCCGCGCCGGGCATCAGTCTGTCTGCGACTTGTTGCGGACGACCCACTTCGATCCCGGGGGATTCGCCGAGTTCGTTCGCGTGCCCAAGGTTAATGTCGAGTTGGGAACGTTTCGCCTGCCAGAAGAAATGACCTTCGATGAAGGATCGTTTATTGAGCCGTTGGCTTGTGTTGTCCGCGCGCAGCGATTCGCCGGCCTCGCCTCCGGCCAAACCGTCCTTGTCATCGGCAGCGGCATATCCGGCCTGCTTCACATTCAACTCGCGCGGGCGCGCGGCGCCGCGCGCATCATCGCGACGGATCGCAGCGATTTCCGGCTCAATGCCGCCGCCCGCTTCGGCGCCGACGCGTCGATCCGGGCGACGGAAGAGGTTCCGGCTCGGCTGCGAGCAGTGAATGACGATCGGTTGGCGGATTTGGTGATCGTTTGCACCGGCGCGATGCCGGCCATTCATCAGGCTGTAAAGTCTCTCGACCGCGGCGGCACCCTGCTGTTTTTTGCTCCGACGGCAGCCGGAGTCGAAGTGCCGATACCCTTGTTCGATTTCTGGCGTGACGAGATCCGCGTTGTCACGTCGTATGCCGGCAGCAGGGAGGACCTTCTCGAAGCCATTGAGTTGATTCGCCAGCGGCAAGTGCGGGTTGCCGACATGATCACTCATCGTCTGCCTTTAGCCGAGGCCGGCCATGGTTTCGAACTCACCGCCAGCGCCCAAGATTCCATCAAAGTCATCGTCGAACCGTTAAAATAGAGAAGGTTGCGAATTCGAGCGCCTCGACTGGAACCAGCACCGGGAAACCCGCGCATACGGGGCTTGGCAACCTTCATCCTGGATTGCGCAGTAGAAGATATACTTAAGGTTCTGGGCGATTCCTTCGTGGCGAAGCCAAAGGCCCTACTCCTCCCTCTGCGAAGACGTGCAAATCACATTTTTGAAATATGCACGTCGAGATCTGCAATTTGAAATCCCGGAGGGCCGTCTTCGCCGCTCCAGCTTTCCCAGGCTCGCGTCACATCCTGCCTGCAACTGCGCAGTCCGAATTCATTCCTTGACTTGTCCGATTAGCGATTCTGAATTGCCGCGGGGAACGGCAACTGATGCCCTCGCAAAGGCGCCGAACACCCAACGCGGCCAACGAGGTTCCGTTAGGAGAAGTAGCGGTAGATGAGGCGCTTGGGGTGGATGACGGCTAGGTAAAGAGCTCGAAGTTTGCCCCCAAGGCCGCAACGCAGTGTAAAAAGATCCCGCACCATCAGGGCAACGGGAATCCTGTGTCGGGGAAACCTCTGCCCGGAGACATCGCGCACGCCGTAGGCTTCTTTCCCTTCTTTCAGGACATAAAGGACCCCAACCCCGCCAGCTTCTTTGTCGCCGTAAACATAGCCGTTTTGTTCCTGCGCTCGCTTTTTCGCCTTGGCCGCAATTTCCGTGCTAGGTCCGAAATCGAGCGCCGCCGTCGGGCAAGCCTGGACGCAGAATGGTTGCTTGTCCGCACTGATTCGATCGCTGCACATAGTGCACTTGGTGGACTTCTGCGTAATCTCGTTCTTGGTAATGACCCCCCAGGGGCAGGCATAGATGCAGTATTCGCAGCCGATGCATGTCTCCTGGTTAATGACCACGGGTCCTTCTTCGTATTTCGTGATGGCCTCGACAGGGCATACGGCGGCACACGCCGGAAAATCACAATGCATGCAGCTGTTGCGCGCCCACAGAGGCGAGAACCCCTCAAGCACCGGCGGTTCCATGGTGATCCAGTTTGTGCTCGACAATTCATAGAGAGTCGTGCGCGGATGATCGTTCCAATCCTTGCAGGCCTGAACGCAGTGGCGACAGCCGATGCAAGTGGTTGCGTCGAACAGGATGCTCCTTGGCTTGCCGTCTCTGAGCCGAGCCGTCGGAACGAGGTTGCCGTATTGTTGCGTGAGCGCTTGCGTGGAATGATTGGCCATGCGTGCCCTCTCTGCTTCCCACCAGTATTGACAGAGCACGTTTATCACTTCCGTTTTGCGCACGTCAACCGCAAGCTTAGGGTTGAGCGGGCCGATCTAAGGAAGAAAGCTCCTGACACAACCAGCAGCCATGCGCCCGGCAAGCCGCTCGGTAGCCATGGTGGCGGTCGGGACCAGGCGAACGTTCGGCGGTCGTCTCGCCATAGGCCTTGGTGGGCCCAGGGAAAAACGGCAATGTCCTCGGTGTGAGGGCCGTCTTCTGCATCTTGTTCTTTTCGCCGCCTGTCCGGATTTGATGCTTCGACTTCGGCGTTGGGCTCTCAAAGAGGGTACCCTGTGGATCAGTAATTTGCTTCCTCATGATTCTTCTGCTTAAGATTCTTAGTTAGATGGCGCAGACATTTTTCAGGGTGGTAACTCCGGCAGAGGCGCTGGCAACCCTTCTTGAGGTTACGCCGGTGGGGATCGAGGAGCTGCCCACGGTAAGAGCACGGGGGCGTGTTGTAGCGGAAGACCTGTTTTCCCAAGTCGATTTGCCGCATTTTCATCGCGCGGCCATGGACGGCTTCGCCGTCAAGGCGAAAGACACTTTCGGCGCCAGCCCGAGCCTGCCAGCCTATCTTAAGCTCGCCGGCGCCGTGGAGATGGGCGAACAAGCCACCCGCCCCCTGGCATCAGGTGAAGCCATTCGGATTTCAACCGGCGGCATGATGCCTCCCGACAGCGATGCCGTGGTCATGGTCGAGTACACGGACGATGTCGCGGGAGGTTTGGTGGAAATCCAGCGTGGCGTCTCTCCCTGGCAGAATGTAATCCAGATCGGTGACGACATTAAGAAAGGGGAGCTGGTCTTTCAGCGCGGACGCCGGCTCAGGGCACATGACCTAGGCGCGCTCACCGGAATCGGCACCTCCTCCGTGCGAGTTCATAAACGGCCGCGGGTCGCATTGATTTCCACGGGCGATGAGATCGTTGACGCCGACGTCGATCCGCTCCCCGGACAGGTGCGAAACATTAACCAACACTCGCTTGCGGGTCTCATCGAAGAATGCTCGGCGGAATTGAAGGACTGGGGCGTCATTCGTGACGACCGATTGCTGCTTACCGAGGCCATCGGGGAGTCGCTTCAATGGGGTGACCTCGTACTGCTTTCCGGCGGCAGCTCGATGGGGGCGAAAGACATCGCGTTGGAAGCCATATTGTCTTTTTCCGGCTCCGAGATCATTTTTCATGGGATCTCCGTTAGCCCGGGCAAGCCCACTATTTTCGCCCGGGCCAAAGGAAAGCCGATCCTGGGCCTTCCTGGCTATCCCGTATCCGCGTTAGTGATATTTGATCTTTTTGCCGCTCCTTTGATTCGCGCCCTGGGGGGGGAGAAGGGGTTAAGCCGCAAC
>JBFJTQ010000161.1:0-6195 GCA_041625275.1 Binatia bacterium
GTCGAAACTTTCTTATGTTTCTTTTGTATTAGCGGCTGTATTGTTACTGGTGGGCAAGCCTGCGTTCAGTCAAGACGCCAAACTCATAGAGGCAGCCAAAAAAGAAGGTGGTAAGGCCGTTGTTTACGGCTCGCTGGAAAGCAGTACCTTCGACGAAATCGTCAAAGCGTATAAAAAGAAAACGGGACTCGATGTCGACTACTGGCGCGCTTCGGCCACCAAGGTCATGGACCGGGCACTGAGTGAATACCGCGCGGGTAGACCACTCTTCGACATCATTTTGACCAATGATAATCCGATGCAAATCATGCACAAGGCGGGCATTTTTGCCAAGTACGAGTCCCCCACGTTCAAAGATTTCCCCAAGGATGCCATCGACCTCAATCTGGGTCCAAGGTACCGAAACGTCATTATTGGGGTCATCTACAATACCAAAATCATCAAAGCCGCGGACGCTCCAAAATCGTTGGAAGACCTTCTCAAACCGCAATTCCGCGGCAAACTGGTCATGCCCGATCCCACCCAGCACACAACGACGACCCAATGGGTCGCGAGCCTGTGGAAGCTCATGGGCAAGGAAAAGGCCGATAAGTTTATTCGCGACCTCGCAGCGACTAAACCGATACTCGTGGAGTCGCTGCTGCCGGCGGGGAAACGGGTGACCACCGGCGAAACGCCCATTGCTATTGCCTACGTTAAGTATCTCCGGACCTTCGGCAAGGAAGGAGCGCCCCTCGATTACGTGCGGCTCGGCAAAATGATGGGCGACGGCCACTATTTGACATTGAGCAACAAAGCGCCCCATTCCAGCGCCGGCAAAGCGTTCATCGACTTTTTCCTCGACGATGAAAGCATGAAGATCATGGCCGAGGAAGGCGAATTCGTGAACCGCAAAGGCGTCTATCCTCCCATCCCGGACGCGGACAAGATTCAGTTCGTCGAGATGGTGGATCTTTCCGAAAAGGATTTCGCCGAGAAGAAGAAAGAATATCAAGCGATTTTCTTGAAGTAGCTTCGCTGGTGAATGGAAAGACCATAACTGCCGGGCAGGAGATCCCCGCCTCCTCGATTCTCACCCGTGTGCAGCAATTTTGCTGCACGCCCGTCAACTGGGTGTTTCTCGCTGTAGCGGGGATTCTTGCTTTTTTGAGCCTTTATCCGACTTTCTTTTTGATTTACGGCAGTTTCACCGACGCGCCGCTCGGTTTGCCGGGTCAATTCACTTTCGCTAACTATATTCGGGCCTATTCCGACCCCTCCGCCTACCCGTTGGTTCTAAACTCGTTTGTCTTCGGCATCGGGTCCTCCGGTATGTCTATCCTCCTCGCCTCTGCGCTGGCGTGGATCACGGTCAGAACCAATGCGCCCTTCCGCAGACTATTCGAGCTCACGGCGATTATTCCCAATATCTTGCCGCCCATTCTCGTCTCCATCTCCTGGGTCATGCTCTTGAATCCGAGTAACGGCCTGATCAACGTTATCCTGGTACAACTGTTCGGCCTGGAAAAAGGCCCCTTTACGATTTATTCGATGACCGGATTGATCTTCGTCGAAGGGTTGATCTTGACGCCGCTGGCCTTTCTCATCATATCGGCGGCGCTCAAGGGAATGGATCCCTCTCTCGAAGAATCGGCGAAGACCTTGGGCTCCACTGAGTTCGGCGTCGCCACCCGCATTACCTTTCCTTTAATGAGGCCGGCGATTCTTGCCGCGGGGACTCTGAACTTCGTCAGAGCCGTGGAGAGCTTTGACACACCCGCCATTATTGCTTTGCCCGCCAGAATCGAAGTGTTTACGACGAAGATCTGGCGCGAAGCCCTCGGTTCGTTTCCGACCAATCACAATCTGGCCGCCGCCTACGGCATCGGCATTTTGCTCATAGCCCTGCTGTTCGTCTATCTTTACCGCCGTTTCACGTCGCAGGTGGAAAGCTTTTCCACAGTCACGGGCAAAGCGTTTCAGCCCCATCAAATCGATCTCGGGCCGTGGAGATATCTGGCCTCGATGGCAGCTCTGCTCCTGCTGATCCTGATGGTCGTGCTGCCGATCATCGTTCTCGTGCTGATTTCCGTACTTCCCTACTATCACGTCCCGACTTGGGAAACCTGGGAAACGCTGACGCTGAAGCACTTCAAGACAGTTTTCGACAGCGATCGGATTTACAAGGCATTCGGCAACAGTCTGTTCCTCGCGCTGGGCGGCGCCACAGTGTGCATGCTCCTGGCGGCGCTGACTTCCTACCTTACGGTTCGAACCAAGATTGCGGGGCGGGGCCTGCTCGAGGGCCTGGTATTTATTCCGTGGGCTTTTCCAGGCACCGCGTTGGCCCTCGGGCTCCTCTGGGCTTACGTGGATTTTCCCATCCCCGTCTACGCAACCATCTGGATCATCATGATCGCGTATGTGACGCGCTTTCTCCCCTACGGCCTTCGCGCCGTGAGCAGCACCATCATCCAGATTCACAAGGAGTTGGAAGAGGCATCGGTGGTGTGCGGCGCCGGTTTTTTTTCCACCTTCCGGCGCATCCTCATTCCCCTGATGCGCCCCGGCGTGGTGGCGGGGTGGATCATTCTGGTGACGATCTTCATGCGCGAATTCAGCGCGTCGATCTTCCTATACAGCCCGGGGTCGGAGCCTCTAGGTCCGCTGATTTACTTTTTTTACCTCGACGGCCTTTACGGACCCATGGCCTCTCTGGGATTGATCATTTCCCTGATCTGCGTCATCTTAATCGCTATCGCCCAGCGTTTCTCGCGCTGGGAAACGAAGTGAAGAGCCGTGCTCGTGCTGCGTGCTCGCCATCCGGAGCTCAGCTCCAAATGATCCTCATTCCCGTTATTACGAGCACGAGCCACGAACACGAACCACGATCGGAGGGGCAGTGGACAAATTGCATCTGACAATCGCGTGCGGCCAGTATGACCGCACGCAGGCGCTGCAGACCGGCGTTGTGGAAGCGGAGGGAATCCGGCTGAATTATATTCCGCTCCAGCCCGAAGAGATCTTCTGGCGCATGAACAGCTTCAAGGAATTCGATGCTTCGGAAATGTCGCTTTCGAATCACATCACGATGGTGAGCCGAGGGGAAAGCCCGTTTGTTGCGATCCCGGTGTTTCCATCGCGTTTTTTCAGACATTCCTGCGTCTTTATCAATGTCGGCTCGGGCATCACGAAGCCGGAGGAATTCAAGGGCAGGAAAATCGGCGTTGCCGAGTATGCGATGACGGCTGCGGTCTGGGTTCGTGGATTCTTGAAAGATGACTACGGTATCAAAGCGAGCGACGTGCACTGGGTTACCGGCGGCCAGGAAGAGCCCGGCAGAAAAGAACGCATCAAACTCACGCTCCCGCCGGAGATCAGGGTCAGCCCGATAGCGGACGACAAAACCCTGAACAGCATGCTTGAAGCCGGTGAGATCGATGGCCTCATAGCAGCGCGCAATCCATCCTCTTTCGTCAAAGGTTCGCCAAAGGTCAGAAGGCTGTTTCCAAGCTACAAGGACGTTGAAATCGATTACTACAAACGCAACAGGATTTTTCCGATCATGCATGCCATCGTCATCCGTAAGGAGATCTACGAGCGCCATCCCTGGACGGCGCGCAGCCTTTTAAAGGCCTTCGGCGAAGCGAAGGATCGGGCCATTGAGATGCTCAATGTCGCCAACCCGTTGCCCTATACCCTGCCGTGGCTGATCCCGGATCGTGAACTTCTCCGGGATCTCTTCGGTCCAGACTGGTGGCCTTACGGCATTCAAGCCAACCGCCATGTGCTCGAAGCGCTCATTCGCTACATGAGCGAGCAAGGTTTGCTCGCAAAGCCGCTCGCGGTCGAAGATATTTTTGCCCCCAATGTGATTGGAGAATTCAAAGTCTAATCGAGGATCGGCGATGGAAGATTGAAGATAGAAATTTTCTGGCGGTTTCGACTTCTCGAACTCTTGTCCTCGATTCGCCATCGTCGTTTATTTTAATGCACCTTCTACCTCGCGCCTCACGCCTAGTGAGAACCGCGCGCCTCGCCCATCTCGCCACGGCGGATCTCTCGGGCCGGCCTCACGTCATTCCCATCTGCTTCGCGTTTGACGGCAAGCATTTCTACTCCCCCATCGACGAGAAGCCGAAGCGGGTCGAGCCGGGTAAACTCAAACGGCTGGAAAATATTCGTAAGAATCCTTCTGTCGCACTCGTCATCGATCACTATGAAGAAGACTGGCGCAGGTTAGCCTATGTCTTGATAACCGGGAGGGCCCGAATCCTTATGCGAGGCGCGAGCCACAGTCGCGCCGTAAGGCTTCTGCGCCGTAAATATAAGCAGTACCGTGCGATGGCGATCGATGCGCGCCCGATGATCGTTATCAAACCAAAGCAAATTCGCGACTGGAGCTTCCGAGGGAAATTCAACGCATCCGTAACGCAGTTAGCGGAAGGTTTGAAGTGAGAGTCTAAGCCGCTTACCTGAGCCGCGAACCCCGCTTGACTCCCCCAGGGAAATCTGAAAATATCCGCGCTACTTTTGTCCATCCGTATAGAAACCGAGCCAAAAATGGGGAGGTTTTGTATGCTACAAAGGCTAAGCTTCCTTTTGACATTTGTCCCTTTCATCTTTTTCGCCGCAGGACCGGTTTTGAGCCAAGATGCGAAACTTGTTCAAGCGGCGAAAAAGGAAGGTGGCAAAGCCGTGATCTATGGCACGCTCGAATCAGGGATTGCAGACGCGACCATCAAAGCGTTTCGTAAAAAAAGCGGCTTGGAGGTGGACTACTGGAGGGCCTCGGCGAGCAAGGTGCTGGATCGCGTATTAAGCGAATATCGCGCAGGCAAACCTCTCTTTGACATAGTCCTAATCAGCGACAGCCCGATGCGAATCATGTTCAAAGAGGGCGTTCTCGCCAAGTATGAATCTCCAACCTTCAAAGATTTTCCCAAAGAGGTCATCGATCCCAATCTGGGCCCACGTTATAGGAACATCATCATAGGAATTGTCTTTAACAAGAGCATAATCAAGCCCGCCGACGCTCCTCAATCTCTCGAGGACCTTCTTAAACCTCAGTATAAGGGCAAGCTGGTCATGCCCGATCCCACCCAACACACGACCACCACGCAGTGGGTTGCGAGCTTGGGGAAAGTGATGGGTAAGGAAAAAGCCGACAGGTACATTCGAGATCTAGCCGCCACGAAACCCGTTCTCGTCGAATCTCTGCTGCCAGCGGCCAAGCGCGTGACCACGGGAGAGACCGCCATCGCAATTACCTATGTGAAGTATGCCTACATTTTTGGCAAGGAAGGGGCTCCCGTGGATTATGTGAGGCTAGGGCAGATGATGGGGGATGGTCACTGGATAGCGCTCAGTAATAAGGCGCCACATGCCAACGCAGGTAAGGCCTTCATCGAGTATTTTCTCGGGGATGAAAGCATGAAGATCATGGCGGCGGAGGGCGAGTTCGTCAACCGCAAAGGCATTTATCCCCCCATCCCGGACGCGGACAAGATTCAGTTCGTCGAGATGGTGGATCTTTCCGAGAAGGAATTCGCCGAAAGGAAGAAAGAATACGAGAAGATTTTCTTGAAATAGCTGCGCCGTAGAATGGCAAGCTAGACGCTAAAGCATTGCATCGGAGCCCCATTTGCCATTAGTTTAAGGACATGGCGGCACAGCGATTACCGAGGTCTCTGCCTAAAGAGGCCAAGGCGTTGATCAAATCCAGCCCCTCGCCCACCCTAGCCAAGAACCACCTTCTCAGGCTGCTTGAGGAGTACGATGCCGAAGCCATCAACCGGATACCAAGCGCCGACCTGCCGCAACTGTTTCGCCTTCTCGGTGGCAGCGCATTCCTGAGCGAGGTGCTCATCCGCCAAGGGGAAGACTGGCCCGAGGTCTTCTTGCGCCAGATCAAGACCGCTCAGAAGACGACCGCCCAGCATCTGGCCGAGCTGGAACCCTTCATCAAGGGCGCCGAAACATTCGATGATTTCTGCGCCGCATTGCGCCGCCACAAACAACGGGAATATCTGCGTATCGGCGCGCGCGACCTGTCACCCTTGTTGACCATGGAAGAAACCGTCAGAGAGCTTTCGGCCCTGGCAGATGCCGCGCTGGAGGCCGCCTATCGCTATAGCCGCGCGGAGGTCGAGGAGGATTTCGGCCCACTGTGGCTTCCTGGCAAGCAGACAGCCAACGGTTTTTTCATCCTCGGTA
>JBFJTQ010000162.1:0-6176 GCA_041625275.1 Binatia bacterium
CCGTCCCGCTGCGCATCATTCCGCTTAGCTCTGCAGCAACTGTCTCAGCACGTATTCCAAAATCCCGCCATGCTGGTAATAGTCAAGTTCCGCCGGCGTGTCGATGCGGCAAGTGACAACGAACTCGGTCACCTTGCCGTCATCGCCGGTGGCCTTGACGGTCAGATCCTGGCGCAGTTTGAGGCCCGCCGAGATGCCGGCGATGTCAAACTTCTCGTACCCCGTCAATCCGAAAGAACTGAGGTTCTGCCCGGCCTTGAATTGGAGCGGAACGATACCCATGCCGATGAGGTTGCTGCGGTGAATACGCTCATAGCTTTCTGCGATTACAGCCTTTACGCCGAGCAGCCTCGGGCCCTTCGCCGCCCAGTCCCGCGAGGATCCGGAGCCGTATTCTTTCCCCGCAACGACAATCAGCGGCACTCCCTCCTTTGCATACTGCATCGCCGCATCGTAGATCGACATCTGTTTCTTATCGGGCAGATGTACGGTCACGCCGCCTTCCGTACCGGGAGCGAGAATATTCTTAAGCCGAATGTTGGCGAAAGTGCCGCGCATCATGACCTCATGATTTCCGCGACGGGCCCCGTACTGGTTGTAGTCCTGAGGCAGCACGTCATGATTGGTCAAATAACGCGCCGCCGGTCCGTTCCTTTCAATGGAACCCGCGGGCGAGATGTGGTCTGTGGTCACGGAGTCGCCCAGCAACGCGAGAGAGCGCGCGCCCTTGATATCCGCGGTCTGGCCGGGAGTTTTCGACATGCTCTCAAAGTACGGCGCTTCCCGCACGTAGGTTGACTGCATGTCCCACTTGAAAAGTTCGCCTTCGGGCACCGGCATCTTTTTCCATTGCTCATCGCCTTCCGTCGCCTGGCTGTACTCTTTCCTGAACATCTCGGAACGAACCGATTTGTTCATGACCTCCTGAACTTCCTGTGGCGTCGGCCAGATATCCTTGAGATAGACGGGCTTTCCTTGGGAATCATTGCCCAGCGCGTCGTTATTAATGTCCACATCCATGCTGCCCGCCAGCGCATAGGCGACGACCAGCGGCGGCGAAGCCAGGTAATTCGCTCGCACGCTCGCATGAATTCGTCCTTCGAAATTTCGATTCCCCGATAACACGGCAGCGGCAACGAGATTACCTTCTTGAACGGCCTTCTGCACGGGCTCGGGCAGCGGGCCGCTGTTGCCGATGCAGGTCGTGCAACCGTAGCCGACCAGATGAAAGCCGATTTTTTCCAAGTACGGCATGAGCCCGCTATCTTTGAGATATTCAGTGACGACTTTAGATCCGGGCGCCAAACTCGTCTTCACCCAGGGTTTTCTCGCAAGCCCTTTCTCGACGGCCTTCTTCGCCAGAAGGCCCGCGCCGATGAGCACCGAAGGGTTGGAGGTGTTGGTGCAACTGGTGATGGCGGAAATCACCACCGAGCCATGGCCGAGCTCGAATTTGTCGCCGTTCATCTGCACGGCCACTTTCTGGCCCGCATCGCCCCCCTTCATCAGAGACGGCAGGGCTTCTTTGAACGCCGCCTTGCTTGCGGCGAGCGGGATACGGTCCTGCGGCCTCCTTGGCCCGGCGATGCTCGGCACCACGGTGCCAAGGTCAAGTTCAAGTGAATCCGTGAACATCGGATCCGGCGATGCATCCGTCCGGAACATACCCTGCTCCTTGGCATAGCTCTCCACGAGTTTGATGAGGTCCGGATCGCGTCCGGTCAATTGCAGATATCGCAGCGTTTCGTCGTCAATGGGGAAGTAGCCGATGGTGGCACCGTACTCCGGCCCCATGTTGCCGATGGTCGCGCGGTCGGCCAGGCTCAGGCTCGACAGCCCGGAGCCGTAGAATTCGACGAACTTTTCGACGACGCCTTTCTTGCGCAGCATTTGCACGACGGTGAGGACAAGATCCGTGGCGGTGGCCCCGCCGGGAAGCCTGCCGTGGAGTTTGAAGCCAATGACTTCAGGAATGAGCATGATGATGGGCTGCCCGAGCAGGGCTGCCTCGGCCTCAATGCCGCCCACGCCCCAGCCGACTACGCCCAACCCGTTGATCATCGGCGTGTGCGAATCGGTGCCGACCACGGTGTCGGGATACGCCAACGACTGGTTGCCTCCTTGGGCCCGGAACACCACGGGCGCCAGGTACTCCAGGTTCACCTGATGACAGATCCCCGTATCCGGCGGGATGAGGCGAAAATTGTCAAAGGCTCGCTGCCCCCAGCGCAAGAACGCATAGCGCTCCGCATTGCGTTCAAACTCGATCTTGGAATTTTTCTGAAATGCGTCTGCCGTGCCGAAGTAATCCACCTGCACCGAATGGTCGATGACCAGATCGACGGGCACGAGCGGGTTGATTCTCTTCGGATCGCCACCGAGCCGCTTCATTGCCTCGCGCATCGCGGCCAGATCCACGACCGCCGGCACGCCGGTCAGATCCTGCATCAACACGCGCGCCGGCATGAACGCAATCTCTTTCTCCTGCTTCGCCGTTGGATTCCAATTGGCCAGCGCCTCGATATCGCCTTTATCGACGTGATGATTATCTTCCTGCCTGAGCAGATTCTCCAACAGGACCTTCAAAGAAACCGGTAATCGGGAAATATTTTTAAAGCCCGCCTTCTCCAACAGATCGAGCCGAAAAATGTCATAGCTTTGGCCGCCGACCTGCAACACCTTTCGCGTGCCGAAACTATTCACGTACTTCTGTGCCATGAGAGTCTCCTTTATTGTGGCTAGCTCTAATTTGTAGCGAGGGTACGAGTATAAAGCAACAGATTGGAAATCGCGGGGTCCAAACATCGCCTCGCGAAACATAAGGTCCGCCCTGCTTCTCAAGATCTTCTCGGGACAGTCAGAAGCCTTCGATAGCTTTTGCGGACCGCTTGCGCTACGATCGCTGAAACGGACTCTCCAGATCGCATGAGAGGAGTGAAACATCATGGCGCAGCTCTCACTTGAAAGAGTGATTTCCTGTCTCCTAACGTTTCTCTGGCTTCAAGCCGTGGGTCAGGGCGCAAGCTTTGGGGCGCAGATCTCCGAGATCCAACCCGAAAAAAAAGACCTGGAAGTGGCGATCGCCGCATACGGTCCGCTTTACTTGCCGTTGCTGGTCGCACATGAGGCCGGATACTTTGCCAATCGGGGAGTGTCCCTGAACATCAGCCGCCTGAGCGCCACCGCTTCGGGCCAGGCGCTTGTGTCCGGCAAGGTGGATATTTACCAGGGCGGCGCCTCTACAATCCATGCGAACGTAGGCGGGGCTGACTTGATCTATGTCGGCGCGGCGGTTGACCGCAGCACCCTTTTGTTGTTCGGTCAAAAGGGCCTCACGACCTTCGACCACCTGCGCGGCAAATCCGTCGCCACAACTTCGGTGGGCGCCTTTGGGGAAATCGCCGTGCGGAAAACGGCCAAGGATCGCGGTCTCGAAGTCGGCAAAGACATCAAGCTTTTGTACCATCGTGGTCCCCCGGAGGCCTTGAGTACATTCCTTGCGGGCAATGCGGATGGGGTGATCGTGACGCCGCCGCAAAGCGAAATCGCCCGCAGCAAGGGCTTCCCGGTGATCATTGATTATTACGAGCAGGGGCTTAAAATCGTCGGGCCCGGCACCGGCGTGGCGCGAGCCTTCATGCAAAAGAATCCCAATACGTTGAAAATTTTTCTCATGGGCTATCTCGATGGCGTGAAGCGGGCGATCGAAGACAAGGCCTTTGCGATTAAAGTGAGTGCTCAGTACACGAAAATCACCGACGCTGGAATTCTCGAAGAGGCGTATCAAGAAGGCCTTAAGGTCTGGAACAAAGATATGACCGTCGACGCGGAAGCCATCAAGGTGGTCTTGCAGCACTCTACCAACCCGAAAGCCGCCGAGATGGATCCGCGGAGATTTTTTGACAATTCGCTTATCCGCGAGATCAATCGGGACTACGGGTCAAAGCTGTTTCCCCAAGTCGGGCGGTAAGATCGCCTTCACTTCGTTCGTCATTTCTTGCGGTTATTCTCTCGCGGGGTGGCGCCGCAGATCGCCTCATTTGACTGCGCTCCGCATCCTGCGGCACCAAATGGACTTGTTTGTCGCATGACCAACTCAGACCCGAAGTCGGGCCACTATTAACGAAAATCGCGGCTGTGCGTCAAAAGAATTGTCGGAGACCAAGCGCCGGGAATGTGCTTTGTTTGTTGTCACGACAAGCATGGGGTCGCTTAAGCTCATGCAGCGGAATGATGATGTTTTCTCGCCAGCCCGTGACATTGAATTTCACCAACCGCGCTTTCGTCCAAAGGTTGGCATAATGAAACACGCGAGGTATAGTTTTTGTTATGCAAAGAGGAGGCAAGTCATGAAAATTACAGGGCGTTTGGCCGTATTTCTGCCGTTACTGTTTTTCCCATTAGCAGCTTGCCATGAGATCGGCCATGTCGACGGACCGGGAGGGTACGGATCCACCGGAAGCGATCTTGTCGGCGAGATTCAGTATGTCGACACCCGAGACCGCCAGATCGAATTGCGCACTGAGGGAGGCCGGGTCTGGAGCGTGATGTACGACCGGCAGACGCGCGTGACTTATCGTCAGAGAGACTATGAAGTCGCGAATTTGGAGCCGGGAGATTTTGTCGCGATGCGCACCACGCAGGATAACCGGGGCCGGCTATACACGGATCTCATTACGGTTCGAGAAAGCGTACAGGATAGGGGTTCCTACAGTCGGCGCGACGGCGAACTTCGCGGCGTTGTACAGCGCAACGATCCTCGCTACAGCTCAATCCAGATTTACACCGACGACCGCCGCCAGGTTGCTTTTTTTCACGATCAAAGAACTCTCGTACGCTACCGGAACCGGGATTATCCCGTGATGAGCGTTGCGCCGGGAGATTACGTCATCGTGCGCACGCGAGACAGCACGCAGGCTACCCCGACGGCGTCCAGGATCACGGTGACGGCGAAGGCTGGCGAATCCAATCGCTCCATCGACCGTCTGCAAATTTTTGAAGGCTGGGTTGAATACGTTGACCCTCGGCGCGGAACGCTGGAGATTCGCGATCGTCAGAATCGAATCGTGCACGTCACCCTGGCGTACAACGCGCCTCGAATCGTGAGCGATCGCTTGAGCCGTCTGCGCCGGGGAGATTACGTTCGCATCGAAGGTCGATTCACCGCTGACAACCGTTTTGAGCTGGAGGCTTTTGTCTAGGTCCGTTGGAGTTAATTGAAGGCAGTCGGAGCCCGGGCTTGCATTTTCAATGCCCCGGGCTCCGGTGATCAAATTCGTCAACCAGCTATCTGCCGGAAAAAATCGTTGCCTTTGTCGTCCACCAGAATAAAAGCGGGAAAATTTTCCACTTCGATTTTCCAGATCGCCTCCATCCCGAGTTCCGGATACTCTAGCAGTTCTACCCTTTTGATGTTCTCCTGCGCCAGCAGCGCGGCGGGACCACCGATGGACCCAAGGTAGAAACCGCCGTGCTTTTTGCACGCTTCCGTAACCTGCGGGCTGCGGTTGCCTTTGGCGAGCATGACCATCGACCCGTCGTGGGACTGGAACAGGTCGACGTAGGAGTCCATGCGCCCCGCCGTGGTTGGACCGAAGGAACCCGACGGCATGCCCTTTGGGGTTTTCGCCGGCCCGGCATAGTAAACCGGGTGGTCCTTCATATATTGCGGCAGACCTTCCCCGCGATCCACCTTCTCCTTGAGCTTCGCGTGAGCGATGTCCCGGGCGACGATCATCGTGCCCGTAAGCGACAGCTGCGTCGTTACGGGATATTTCGTCAATTGGGCGAGGATCTCTTTCATAGGCTGGTTGAGATCCACCGATACGGCGGCGCCCTCTGCTTTACCCCGGTACTCCTCAGGAATGAGTCGCCCGGGATCGCGCTCGAGCTTTTCGAGCCAAATGCCATCCCCACTGATCTTGGCCTTGATGTTTCGGTCCGCTGAGCAGGAGACGCCCATACCCACCGGACATGAAGCACCGTGACGGGGCAGCCGGATAATGCGGACATCGAGCGCGAAGTATTTGCCGCCGAACTGGGCACCGTACCCGGAATTGTAAGCGGCCTGAAGGATCTTTTCTTCCAATTCGACATCGCGGAATGCCCGACCGTGGGCGTTACCCGACCGCGGCAGATTATCGAGGTAGCCAGTGGTCGCCAACTTGACGGTCTTC
>JBFJTQ010000163.1:0-6163 GCA_041625275.1 Binatia bacterium
AGACTGTAGGTGCCAACCGTCTCCCTTGGCAGTGAGGCGTTAACTCTCGGAAAAGCGGTTGATAAAAAGCGATGAAACCTCAGGAACTCCTGTTCGACGGCTTTGCTCGGGTTCAGCAGCGAGACTGTTTGAAACTGAATGGCTCGCGACAGTCGAGAGGCGAGGGCGCCGCGGTCGAGGTTGACGGGCGCGGCCACAGGCGCTGGAATTTGTCTGGAGGTGAAGCCGAGCGTGCGAAGTGAAAGCGCGGCGACGATAACAACGAGCACTCCAGAGAAAGCGAGTAGAGATTTTCGCATACAGAAATTCCCTCGGGCCGAGGCCGCCCTCAAGGTCAAGTATCAGTTTCCGACTGCGGCGGCAAACGAGAAGCGTCCTGGCCGAACACGCAAGTTGACAAGCAACAGCCCCTCCGTTACGTTTTGCTTGCATGCATTCAACAAATCAGGAGGAAGGATGAGTGATTTTTATTCTGCCTGGCTGGAACGGTCCAAGGCTATTGAGCGGAAGGTGAATGAGGCGCCGCGGGTCGCGCGGAGCAAAGAACTCAAGTGGGTACGGACGCGTCAAGACTATAAAGCCGCCTTGATGATTGCCCCGGAGCTCGGATTTCCGACGGGCGGGAGTTCGCTGATGCGGGCCGAGATCCCCGTTGGCTGGCATACGGGGAAGCATTTCCACGGCGAAGAAGCCGTTTACATCGAAAGCGGCGAGGGATTCATGATCCTCGATGGCAAGAGATATGACTTTTTCCCGGGAAGCATACTCCACGTGCCGTACCGTTCCCCTCATCAGCTCTTCAACAGCGGCAGTGTTCCCGTCGGCTATCTTTCCGGCCTCGCGTGGCACTTGGAGGCGGACGTCTACATGGGAAAATTAGAGCAACTCGAGGACTGCGGGGAGAACGATGCACGAATTCTGGCTTCGTTCCCGGCTGAGGAGTCGCAATATTGGCCGGAAGACGGCCGGCGCATTTCCATGCACCAGAAACAACACGAGAAGTCGGGGGAATCGAAGCATGGAGCAACCTATTTCCTGATGGGTCGAAGCGGCAAGCAGAATGGTTTCAAGGCGACGGGGGTGGCCATCAGTTCCATCTTCGTTGATCTGCCTCATACCAAAAGCCATAGCCATGCTCACCCGGAAGCATACTTGTACGCGCTGGAAGGCGACGGATACTCAGAGATCGGCGGCGAGCGATACGACTGGAACCAAGGCGATGCGGTTCATGTGCCGCCTGGAATGATGCATCATCAGCACTTCAACCCGTATGATAGGGAGATGAAGGAACTCCGTTTCGAGTTCGGCATTCGCTATTGGCTCGTCGATCAATGGAAAGGTTACACGACCGTCGACAAACATTTGCAAGCGACGACGCACATGGACGATTAGCCCGGCAGGCGGGAGGTTCGCCGCGGGAGAAACGCGATTCCTTAGCGCGCGCTGGCGCGGTTACTCACGGTTGCTTCTACTTTACGCGCACTTGGACAGTGTCGAAATACACTTGATCCGTGTCCAATAAACCATTCCTGCGCAAATCCACTGCGAAGTAGAAAGTGTATGTTCCAACGGGAAGTGTTGCCGTGTTCAGCACCGCAAGTGGTGCGAGCTGAAAGAGCGGACCGCCGTAAAAAGGGATGGGTTTGTCAGAGCGCACCCATCCCTTATCTCCCGCGTGCCAGTAAAGCCCGAAGGGTGTGGCATCGGCCACCCACCAGTCCGCTTGCAAGCCATCCCCGCCGCCAGGCTGCAGTGCGACCGTGACGGTGACATTTTGTCCCGCGTTTACTTCGACGGGCCCATCCGAGCCGTTTGCTTTGATATCGAGGTAAGCATTATCGGAACCGGGAGTTTTTGCGCATGCCTCACCGGAGTATGGCGAGCCTTTTCCATCCTTGAAGGCGTTCACCCGATAGCAGTACACGGTATCATTGGCCAGATTCGCATCGCTGTAGGATGTTACATTGGCACCGACGATAGCGATGGATACAAAGTTTCCTTCGATGCCCACTTTTCGTTGGATGTGAAAGCCTTCTTCGTCGCTTGAATTGTCAATCCAGTTTAGTTTGAGTGTCGCCGCCCAGGCGACGTTTGCGGCAAGAAAAAAGGCAAGAAGGGCTGGTAGAATTCCATAGACAAACAACAGACTCGGGAAATTACGCACTACATACCCCCTTCATACTTGTTAGTATGTGACACGATGCACGGCTCGTCGAATGAAGGAGAACGCTGCGCTCTCCCGGAAATCCTGGGGTTAAACCCTAGACGATGCGTTGATCTCGGCGTCGCTCGGGAAACCGCCCACTTGCAGAATGGTCTGCATCTATAGCGCGACATGCGTCCCTGCAAGTGTCATTTGTCCCATAAAAATCCGGGACATTTGTCCCTGCAGGTTTTCGGTCACCGAGTTAAGCTGAACTCCCAAGACTTACTTCAGGAACGTTGCGTCCCATCGGTACGGACGGCACCTCTTCGTAAACCCGCGCAAAAAAATTTACGTCGATTGTTCGCAACCGACATGCCACCGGACCCATGGCAAGCAATGCCAGTTATTGTCAAAGGAAGTCACAAATCACCCAAAGTCGTGAATGAAATTCCCTACCATTTCCCGTTACTCAGTGCAGGGCAATTCATGCACCGTCGGTGAGCCTGTTGGGACTTGCAAGGATGTTCCGCAATCAACCGGTCGCTTGAAGTGGTCCGTGCTCGCCCAGCAATTGATGCTCGGCGAGAATTACAGTTGGACAAATTGGCCGACAAGAATAGCCGCTCAGGGCTACCGTTGTTTATCGACGCGAGTTCTCTTCTCCGTCTGAGCGGACAACCATGGCGAGTGCGTAGTGTCGCCTCCCCACAGCGAGGCCGATGAGTTGTGCACCCCCCGACACCAACTATGAAATTGCGCGCTGAAGGCTTTTCACCTCTCCCGACTCAGCCCGGACTCGCGTCATGTCGTGTCCGTAACTGGGGGATTCGGGCTCAATCTACCGGGGAAAACCCAAAAAGCGTAGAAAGGCGGCGTGCGACCGTGTGCCGCCTTTGCTTTTATTCCATTCTCTTACTTTCCGCAGGTAGGTTTCTTCTTGCTTCTCGTTCCACGATTGTATCGTGCGCAGACTGCGCCGTGTGATGTGACCGTCCCACGCGTGCGGGCATTTCACAATGCGGCTAAGCGAGATCTTCTCCACGGCACCCGTGTTCGATACGGTGACATTGAAGGGGTGGTCCCGGCATGTGACCGGCCGGTGTTCGTAAATGGTGCAGAGGTTGCTCTGATGATCGAGAAAGAAGCAGCGATCGCGGGTGGAACGCAATCCCATAACGGCTTTTTGGTCGGCGAAATTGACCCATAAGGGGTCGTCCTTTGACATGGCGACCTCGTCGTGCATGTAAAAGCGAACGAATTCGGATGGCCGACGGTCCGTGCCTTCGACGATGCGCCGGATGTCGCTATCCGTGATGCAGACTATAGTATCGCGGCAGCAATTGCCGCATCCGGTGCAGCGAAATTTGAGATATCGGGTCCAGTCAAAGCTCGCCATCGACGCTCACACTAGCAGCAAAAAACGAAAAGCATAAGGGCGGGACAACTTTCCTTGCAACCGCACGAAATTTCACCTATACAGAGGTCAATGAGCGGTTTCCCCCATTCAAAGAAGGACGCGCCCAAAGTCATGCTCGGGTTCATCGTTCGTCGGTGCGCGGTTGATATCGGGCACGCGCCGACGCCAGACGAATTTGCCGCGTGGGCCAACGCACAGAACGAAAACGGGCGCCGCTACTGCCTGTTCGGTAAGCCTATTTCGCCCTCCATAGCCAAAGCCATGTTTCGTCAGCCCGGTCGCCTCGTTACGGTTCGCCCAGAGAGTCTGGCGAGGAACTGGAGGCGCGTTCGCTAGGCCTTCTCAATTGATCAATCGGAATCAGCGCCTGGAATAGTGATCAGCTAGCCGTCACGCGTGTTAGCTGCTTCGCCAAGGGCAAACAGCGGGGCGGCAGAGCTACGAGTCGTAGAAAAGTTTGATCAGGTAAAGTCCCGCTATCCCGACGACTGCGGCCCACAAGAGCACGATAAACGCCGCGGCAATCCAGTTGGCCGGCAGCCGGGCAGAGGCTGTGGCGGCTCTTTGGCGGCAATCACTCAAGACTTGCTCGGGTATCATTTTCAACGCGAGGTAAATCCCGATTGGGAGCAATAAAAGATCGTCCAGGTAGCCCAACACCGGAATCGGATCAGGGATCAGATCGATCGGACTGAGGGCATAGGCCACGATGCAGATCACGAAAATCTTTGCATACCAAGGTACCCGCGGATCCTGGGATGCAAGGTAAAGGGCGTAGAGTTCTCGTTTAAGCCGGCTGGCCTGCTCTCGCAATCTCAAAAGAGGTCTCGAGGGCGCTTTCATCAGTGCACGACGACGGTTGACGATGATTCCATATAGCGGAGCGCGACGAAAGAAGAATTGATGCCACAGCGTGGTCGCGCTCGCAAGGGTGTTTTCTGGCAACCGTGGGGCAAACCATTAGCGCAGACTTGGGTCCCGAAGCATCACAGGGAGTTGTGAGGGGTATTTGGTGACGGCGGGCGGCTTGTTAGGCCGCAAGGTGATTGCTATCTTGTTCAAGGATGATTCGTGAGCGAACACAGGGTGAATTTAGGCTCGTCTCTGGCTTCAGCCCCCAGGGGGACCAACCGCAGGCGATAGAGAAGCTCAGTTCTGCCATTGATGCCGGCAAGAAACACCAGGTTCTTCTAGGTGTAACCGGTTCAGGCAAGACCTTTACGATGGCCAACGTCATTGCCAGGGCCAATAAACCAACATTGGTCATGGCGCCGAATAAAACACTGGCCGCACAACTGTACAACGAGTTTACGGAGTTATTCCCCGAAAACGCCGTTCGCTACTTTGTGAGCTATTACGACTATTACCAGCCAGAAGCTTACGTCCCTTCCACGGATACCTATATCGAAAAAGATGCTTCCATTAACGACGAAATCGACAAGCTGCGCCACTCGGCGACCAAGGCGTTGCTGGAGCGCCGGGATACACTGATTGTTGCCAGCGTTTCCTGCATCTACGGGCTGGGCTCTCCGGAATCCTACTTTGACCTCATGGTGTATCTTGAAGAAAGCTCCAGGATCGAGCGTGACCGGATGTTAAGGAAGCTGGTCGATATCCAATACCAGCGCAGCGATTTTGATTTTCATCGCGGCACGTTTCGTGTTCGAGGAGACATCGTGGAAGTGTTTCCGGCGTACGAAGACACCTCGGCGCTGCGCATTGAGTTCTTCGATGATACGGTGGAGGCGATTTACGAGATTGATCCCCTCCGCGGCAAGATTCAACGCCGGGTGGATAAGGCGGCCATCTATCCCGCCAGCCACTACGTGACGACCGAGGACCGCATGGAGCAGGCGATCCATGCGATCCGGCTGGAACTCAAGGAGAGGCTCCGCGAACTACGCGAACAGCACAAGCTGCTAGAAGCCCAGAGATTGGAACAGCGCACTCTTTACGACCTCGAGCTTCTGGAGGAAATGGGGTTCTGCCCCGGTATTGAAAATTATTCGCGTCACTTGACGGGCCGGGCACCCGGCGAGCCGCCGCCTACTTTGCTCAGTTACTTTCCCGATAACTTCCTGCTTTTGATCGATGAAAGCCACGTGACCGTGCCGCAAATCGGCGGCATGTATCGAGGGGATCGATCGCGCAAGGAAACCCTCGTGGAATACGGGTTCCGTTTGCCCTCGGCTTTGGACAATCGACCCCTTAGCTTTGAGGAGTTTGAAAGCTGCGTTAACCAGACGATTTATGTTTCGGCGACTCCCGCAGACTATGAACTGGAGAAAAGCAGGGGAGTCGTCGTCGAACAGTTGATTCGGCCGACGGGCCTGAGGGACCCGGAAGTCACGGTACGACCAGCGCGCAATCAAGTGGACGATTTGCTCCACGAGATTCGCCGGCGAGTCGAACTGAAAGAGCGGGTTCTGGTGACGACGTTAACGAAGCGCATGGCGGAGGACTTGACAGACTACTATCAAGATCTGAACGTCAAGGTTCGTTATCTGCACTCCGATATCGAAACCATCGAACGCGTCGAAATCATCCGGCATCTGCGCATGGGTGTTTTCGACGTGTTGGTGGGCATTAATCTCTTGCGC
>JBFJTQ010000164.1:0-6149 GCA_041625275.1 Binatia bacterium
CCCGAGCCGAACTTCTCCGCCTTGTCCATGGCGATTTCGTTCGCTTTGGGACCGACTACGAGGCCCAAGCCGTTGTCGCCGTCGATGCTTGCCACGCTGGCCTTCTGGCGAACAATTTTGATGTTGGGCTTGGGATTGATTCGTCCTGACTCGAGCATGTCGAAATAGGTGTGCAGTCTTGCAACGCCGTGAGAGTCGATGCCCCTGAGATCGGACCTGGCCAAGACATCGGCGGCTTGGCGGGCGTCCGCTTCGGCAATGCCGAAATGCCTAAAAACTTCGGCAGAAAAAGTTTTGAGATCGTCGGAGCTGAAGATCCGGACTTGTTTATCTCTCTTCACGGTTTGCTGCTTCGAGTTCGGTGGAAAGTTACGCTTTCGCACAGGCTAACGAAAAGAGTGCCCAAGTGTCAATGTAAAGCGGCTGCGCTGCATTCTTAGCGCTTTCACCGCACTACACCTTGGAGTTCCGTCCCGTTGCTGGAGCAGCAATGATGAACTGGTACTGCCCCCTTGAGAGTTCGAGACTCCGCGTGAATTTCTTAAAGCAATCCCAGTTTTCGTTTAATGTCTTCGCGCAGGACCTTTTTGTCGTGCTTGCCGGCCTCGGTAAGCGGCAACGCGTCGACAAACTCGAAGCGCTCGGGAATGAGGAATTTCGAGGCTCCCCGGCTCTCCAGGAAGGCTTCGATCGCGGCAGGGGTTAGGTATTGTTTTTCCGGCACGGGCCGAACATACGCGCAGACCTTTTCCCCGAGGGCGGCATCCGGCATGCCGACCACCGCGGCATCCACAATGTCCGGGTGAGAGAGCAAAAGCCCCTCGATCTGAGCAGGGCTTATCTTTTCTCCGCCGCGGTTGATGAGATCTTTGATTCTTCCCGTGATTTTCAGGTTGCCCGAATGGTCTATTCTGGCCAGGTCGCCGGTCCTAAAGAACCCGTCGGGGGTAAAAGCTCTTCGGTTCTCCTCGGGATTATTCAGATAGCCGGCAAATATCCCGGGTCCTCTCGCCGCCAATTCGCCGTCGGTTTCCACAGGGAGCGCTTCACCCGCTTCGTCGAGAATCCTGATTTCATCCTGAGAACATACCGGCTTTCCCACTGTGGCGCAGATCGTTTCGAGATCATCGTCGAGCCGGGTACGGCAGAGCAGTCCCTCACTCATACCGAATTCTTTGATATAGACAGAGTTGAGTTCCCGGCAAAATCTTTCTACCAGCTCCGGGGCGCTCGGCTCGCCCCCAGCCGAAATCTTTCGCAGCGACGTGAGATCGAAATCTCCCTTCTTGTCAAATTCCAGCACCCGATTGATCAAGCTGGGAACTGTTGGGAAGTAGGTGACTCTCTCCGCTTCGATGGACTGGCAGATATCCCCGGGACGGGTCGAGTCCAGCAGCACCAGTCGGTAGCCGACGAGCATGGCCCCGACGACGTTGAGCAGGGCAAGGTTGTGTCCGATCGGAACTACTAGCAGGCAAATATCTTCGACCTGCATGTCTCCCGCCCGATGAAGGTGGTAGACGTTGCTGAGATAGTCTTCATGAGTGCGGGGAATCGCCTTGGGCAAGCCGGTGGTCCCGCCCGAGGGCAAGATGTGCGCCAGGTCTGCCCGCTGAGGACTAATCACCGCCGTCGCCGGCTGATCTTTTCGAGCGTCGGTTCTACACAGCAATTCTTCGAGGCTAGCCGTGAAATTGCGGTTTTTGCCCTGACCCCGCACCGACACGATGTGCCTGAGTTGCGGGTTGTCAGCTTTCACCTCTCCGATCCATGAGCAATAATCCCCGCCTCTGTGCACGGACGGGACGAGCCACGCCGAGGCTTGCGTCAGGCGGCACAGATGTGAGACTTCCACCTTGCCGTAGCCCGATATGAGTAAGACTGGCGCGGCGCCGATTTTCTGTAGGGCGAAATAGGAGTAGACGAACTCCGCCCAGTTGGGCAGTTGGATCAAAACCCTATCCCCCTTGGTGATGCCCAGATCAAGGAAGGACGCGGCGAGGCGATGGATCCGCTCGCGGAGTTCCGCCCGAGTGAGCCGGCCCGTGTCGCCGACTAAAGCAATGCGGTCCGGCTGCTCGCCGGCTAAACGGTCCGGAAGATCACCAATGGTTAGCCCGAATCGAGGTTGGGACATACCCTTTGTGCTCGTCTTTGCTCGTCTGTGTGCAGCAGATTTACATGAAGCCATCGGCACGCCGTGGATCGGGAATTTCGACAACGAGTCGTTAATTTATTCGGCGCGATTACAAACTCACGTCTTCAGGTAATTCAGACGGCCGGGCAATGTCAGCCGAAAATGGATCAGGGGCGACCACGGCGCCTTCGGGCCAGCGGGAGCAGGTGACTTTTTCAAACCTGGAGTCCGCCTCGAGGCACCAGTTGCACGAAGTGCATCGGACAATGTCTTTGCTCCTTCCCTTTTTGGCTTTGAGCGGCCAGTCCGGATCGCAGAGCAGAGGGCGGCACAGCCCGATGATATCTGCGCCCCCTTGAGCCAAGACCTGCTCAGCCTCGGTGGGGGTGCGGATCTTTCCCGCGGCGACGATGGGAACGGAATACCCGCGCTCTCGGAGATGTTCGCGGATGCTCCGAGCGAGATAAACATGCGTCAAGTCCGGAAACCACCACCACGGACTCATTCGGTGGCCGCTGTATCCCGACATCGGATCAGGGGGCATGTTGGGCGGAGGAGGCGCGGCATCCTCGAATCTACTTCCCGCCGAGACGCTAATATAATCCACGCCCAACCTGGCAAGCCTGCCAGCCACCCGAGTGGATTGCATTAGGGTACTTCCCGAAGCAGTGAAATCTTCCCCGTTGATGCGCGCGCCAACCGGGAAATCCGAGCCCACGGCGTCGCGAACCGACTCGTAGACTGCGATCGGCAGTCGCATGCGGTTGCCCAACTTGCCACCGTAAGAATCGGTTCTTCCATTCGACCGGGACAGGAATGAGGCCAGCGTGTAGGCATGGGCCATGTGAATTTCGATGAAGTCAAATCCGGCGGCAACTGCGCGCCGCGCTGCTTGCGCATGCAGCTGGACTATGACAGGCAGATCCTCGGGCTTAAAGTCCTCGACCTTTTGGCGCCAGCCGCTTCTGGCTATTTTTAAGAAGTGCATGATCTGGATGCCGAGTATCGTTTCCGGGTTTGCCGCACGAACGGACGTGACCAGGTCTCGCAGTCCGTCGGTAAATTGGTCGTCGCTAATTCGCAGGTTGAAGGAGCTGCGCGAAGGGAGAACTACGGCCGCCTCGACAACAATGGAACCGACTCCACCCTTGGCTTCCCGCTGATACCTCTGCTTCAGCGCATCGGTGACTAACCCATCTTCGGTTGCCAGGCCGGAAACCATCGACGTGCGCATGATTCGGTTTGGAAATGTGACTCCCCGCATGGTTATCGGAGTGAACAGATTCGCTTGCGGCATCGTTATTACCTCTCTTGGACGAGCATTACGATCCGAGAAGGGCCCCTCGCCTCATAGACGCGCGAAATTCCTATCTATGCAACTGTTTCCAAGGACTTTTCCTAGATTGGGAAAAAGCCACCTGCCTCCGCCTCGACTCATTTAACTGTTTTCACTTGCTGCGCCTTCCCGGCCAGCTAACGGGTGAAGAAATTAGTTGATCTTACTAGCAACTTTCTTGCCTCTTCTCGCATGACTCTGACTTCGAGCCCGGGGGACGAGGTTGTCCTGCCAATTGAAGCAGTGGCATAAGATTTGCGCAAATTTCAAAAATTCCTATTTTTCAAGCTGCAAAGGAGGTTTCCATGTCCGACTTTTACGCCGTCGGGAAATCGGTAACCCGGATCGATTCCTTGAGTAAAGTTACCGGTGAAGCGGTTTACACGGCCGATGTGATGTTGCCCGGCATGCTCTATGGGCTGGCAAAGCGCTCGCCTCACTCGCACGCCCGCATCGTGCGCATCAACACGGAACGGGCGCAAGCGCTTCCGGGTGTCAAGGCGGTGATTACCGCTGCGGACGTTTCCGACATTCTGCTCGGATTGAGACTCCGTGATATACCGATCCTGGCCCGAGATGAAGTGCGTTTTGTGGGCGAGAAAATCGCAGCCGTGGCTGCGGTCGATGAGGAAACCGCGCGCGAGGCATTGGATCTGATCGATGTGGAGTACGAGGAGTTACCGCACTTGACGGACGTAAACGAGGCCATGAAAGACAAGTCGATCCTCGTGCATAAAGATGTTCACACCTATTCAGGTCTGCCGAAGCCGGTAAAAAATACCAATGTGTTTCTACACGAAACGTACACGAAAGGGGAGACATCTCAAGGATTCGCGCAGGCCGATCTGGTCTTCGAGCACACCTTTACGACTCCCGAGGTTCACCAGGGCTACATGGAAACCCATGCGGCCATGGTCGACATCGCTTCGGACGGCAACATCACCGTCTGGAGCTCGGACAAAGTTCCCTTTCGCGTGCGCAGCTTGATGGCGGAAATCATAGGTGTGTCGATTACTCGGGTTCGGGTCATCCCCAGTTTCGTGGGAGGAGATTTTGGCGGCAAGGGAATGATTTTTGACGAGCCTCTGTGCTACTACCTGGCCCGAAAAGCGGGGCGCCCGGTAAAGATGGTGATGTCGCGCCAAGAAGAATTCTTGGCTGGCAGCCCGCGCCATTCGAGTATCATCCGCCTTAAAGCCGGAGTCAAAAAATCAGGTGAGCTCGTGGCCTGGGAAGCAAGTGCGATCTACGACTCCGGAGCCTATGCGGGCTATAAACCGCAGGTGGGTTTGGGCGGCACAAAGAAACTTGGAGGCACCTATCGCATTCCGCATGTACGCATCGACGGTTATTACGTCTACACCCATACGCTTCCGTGCGGCCACTGCCGAGCGCCTGGAGACCCTCAAGCATCCTTCGCCGTCGAGTCTTTCATGGACATGATCGCCGGGGGTCTCAAAATGGATCCTTTCCAGCTGCGCTGGCAAAACGCCCTGGAGGATGGAGATCTCTCACCCACCGGGGAGCCCTGGAAAGGGATCAATCTGAAAGAAGTCATGGATGCGGCCGTCAAGGCGAGCAGCTGGGGAAAGCCTAAGCCGAACGAGCACTACGGCATCGGCATCGCTTGCGCAGAGCGCCCCACGGGAACGGGAGAATCGAGCGCCGTCGTCATTGTGAACGGAGACGGCAGCGTCAATATCATCTCCGGCTCCTCGGATCCCGGCACCGGCGCGCGTACAATTCTTTGCCAGATCGCCGCCGAGGTGCTCAAGGTTCCGATGGAACAAATCACCATCAATCTCGTCGACACGGATTCAGCCCCTTATGATCAGGGCGCCGGCGGGGGCAGAACGACTTTCGTTGCCGGGCAGTCGGTTTATCGCGCCGCTCTAGAAGTGAAGAGAGAGCTCATTGCGAGCGCCAGTAAGATTTTGCAATGTCCCCCAGAGCAGGCTCAAGAGCTCATCGATATGCGAGACGGATCTCTTTTCTTAAAGTCGGATCCCAGTAAAAAAGTTTCCTACGGCCAGGCGGTCAGAAACGTGAAAAAATCTCAGATCATGGCCGAGGAGACCTTCGCCAGCAGCGTGATGGAGGATACCTGCTTTGCGACGCACATCGCCGAAGTGCAGGTGGATCCGGAGAGGGGATACGTCGAAGTCAAACGCGTCACCGCCGCCCACGACATCGGATTTGCCATAAACCCGGCAGCCGCCGAAGGGCAAATCGAGGGGGGCATCGTCCAGGGGATAGGTTTTGCTCTCCTGGAAGAAATGCAGCGGGACAAAGGAAAGGTGACTAACCCCACCTTGGCGGACTACAAGCTTTGCACCTCCCGAGATGCGCCGGAGATTGTCACGTTGTTAATCGAAGGGGCGCCTGGGGCGGGTCCGTTTCAGGCGAAGTCGATCGGCGAGCTGCCCACTTGCCCCATTGCCCCTGCGGTGGCAAACGCAGTCTTCGATGCCATCGGTGTGCGCATTTCCGACCTGCCGATTACCGGCGAGAAGATCGTGAAAGCCCTGAAGGAGTCAGGCTTAGCAGCCAACTCCCGTGGCACTGAGAAAGGAGCGCAAACATGAGATTTGAATTATTACAGCCCAAAAGCCTTCAGGAAGCCCTCGATATGAAGAAATCTCATCGGGAGAGCGCGAAGGTCCTGGCAGGCGGCAC
>JBFJTQ010000165.1:0-6146 GCA_041625275.1 Binatia bacterium
AACACCAGAGGCAACATCGCCATTTGATCCAGGACCCAACGCGCTTTGATCGAGGCCCGGACAATCAACCATGCCGCCAAGAAGGTGATCAGGATGGCGCCCGTTGCCGACGTGATGCTCACCGTTAGGCTGTTAAAAACGGAACGGATGATGCCGCTGTCGTTGAATGCCGTGACGTAGTTGTTCAGCGTCAGCAGTGAGAGCGCCTTGCGGGACGGAACCTGGGCGAAGGGCAAAAAGGAGGACCAGGTGATGGCCACGATCGGCAAGAACTGCAGCAGGGGCAAAACGAGCATAAGAAAGCCTCCCAGCCAACGCCACTTGCCGAGTTGGATGCGATGCGGCCGATACGCTTTGCCGCTGATGGTGGTGAACTTATAGGTTTTGCTGGTGATGCGGTAGTAGGGATAGAGTCCGAGAGCCACCAGTGCGATGAGAATGATGGAATAAGCGCTCGCCTCACCGTACTTTGGTATCAAGCCGCCTTTGATCTGCAGGTAAATCTTTGTTGTCAGCACCTCGACACCGGCGGGAATACCGATCAAGGCCGGGATTTCGAATGCTTCGAGCGAACGAATGAAGGTCAGGATAAGAACCGCCAGGACACTGGGCAGCGCCAAGGGAAAGGTGACCCGTCGGAAAACCTGCCAGCTGCTGCTGCCCGCGGTCGTGGCTGCTTCTTCCAACGATGGGTCCATGGCGCGGAACGGCGTGGCCATTAGCAGAAAAACTATCGGAATCCATAGAAAGCTCTCGATTAGGACCATGCCTTCAAGGGAGAAGATATTGAAAAGGGGCGACCCGGTCACGGCTACCACAGCGGCATTGAGGATGCCCGCCTTCGGGCCCATGAGCATTATCCAGCCGACGACCTTGATGATGCCTGGGATGGCGAAAGAAACATATGCCGAGATGTAGGCAAGTTTCCGAAAGGGTGCGTCGCTTCGTTCCGCAAGCCAGGCCAGCAGTGTCCCGTAAACCAGGGCAACCGCGGCACTGCCCACGGAAAATATGAGGGAGTTGGCAAGCAATGTTTTCATATCGCCGAGGGATTCGGCGATGGCGGCAAAATGCTGGATCGTATAACTGCCAGCCTCCAGCCCGCGATCGACTACCAGGCTGGTGTGTAAGATAAAAAAGAACGGCGGTAGGACCAAGTAGGCCAACGTGAGACCGGTCAACAGAAACATCCATTGAGCGGCGTTTATCATTACCATGGCAATGACCTATTTTTCTATTTGGGTGCGCGCGAAGTATACTATTAATTTTATTTTCGTCCAATCTCACGCACGAGTTTTTCCCAACGCGTAAGATCTTTCTCGTATTGCACCGTCGTCAGTCCGTGCTCGGGGCGCCATCTTTTGAAGCCGTAGTCGCTCGAGGCGTTACCATAATGAAATTTTTTTAAAAGCCCCTGTCCCTCCGGCCCCAGAAGATAGTCGGCCAGCAAAAGCGCGCCATGGGGGTGCGGCGGCTGGGTGGCAATTGCGGCGCCGCCCACGTTGGTCGGGACGAGGTCCAGAGGAACCCATTCCACCGGGGCGCCTTTCTCAATAGCCACCCGCACATGGTTACGAAAGATAGCCGGTGCCGCCACGACTTCTCCCGCGGCGATAAGATCCAGCAATGCCGGCGGGATGATCGTGTGCAATGTAATTTCCTGGCCCTTCAGCTTTTTCACGAGCTCTTGCCCCTTGACCTTCATGATCGCACCCACAACCTTGGAACTGGTGTCATCGATCGTGAGCGCCAGTTTGCCTTTAAGTTCGGGATGCAGTAGCCCTTCATAATGTTTGGGTACTGCAGTCTTGGAGAGAAGCTTCACATTATAAGCAAACCCTATATACGACTCTCTGGCGATTGCCCAAAAGTAAAGCCCGCGCTCGCCCTTTTGCTTTGCGTCTTCGGGATAAGCTGTAAAATGCGGCGAGTGGTACGGTCTCAGTAGAAACGCATCGCGCATGAACATGAGATTGCCTTCGGTCGTTTCCACAGTGTCGACGATATGACGTCGCGCTTTGGACTCCTCCATCATTCTAACGGTGATATCGGAGCCCGAGGCGCGAAACGCTTCAACGCTTACGCCTGGATACTTGGCCTCAAAGGCTTTGACCATCGCTTTGTACGACCCGCCGGCGAGGGAGGTGTACCATACGACCTTACCCTCGCTCTTAGCGCCCGCGTACAGGATCTGTTCCCGATCCGGCCCGTTGTAGGTGACAAGCTCGGCCGTGGTAAGTGGTTTACGGCTTTGCAGCCATGCCTCCGAGGGGAGCGCCAAAAGCATCAATGTCGCAAGAGCGAGACTATTCATGTTTCTCAGCCTCCTTGTTGTCCACACGCAGCACCGTCAGCCTTGACCGATCATGCTCTGTTTTGCCTTATTTCAGACTTGGGGATTCTCTCTTGATGGCCCACCCTACTCGGCCAGTCGTAGGGCATGCATATCCACTTCCACCTCAGGGCGGGTTTCCTTGTTGGCTGGCCCCAAAACCTGTTTGATTAAGTCCAAGCGGTCTGAAGCCTTTCCAATGCCCGAACCCTATGATCTTGATGACGCCTCCCGTGCTCACCCGCGGCTCCATAGACGGACAACCCTATGGCCGCCCAAGGCTCGGATATCACGCGAAAATGAACACTGTCAACGGCCCCTGCGCTTTGCGTGGCGCAGGAAAAGTTTCGCCCGCAGTCGAATTCGAACCGACGTTGTACAACCCGCCTGCGGCGACAATGGACACAGGAATGGCGAGGTTTGCTCATTGACAGGATTTTCTTGTGAGCGTATATTCGAATTCCGTGATGCGCCCTTCTGAGAAGACGCGTTGCGGTTTTTTATTTTTGGGGACGAGAACGCAACTTTGAGCTTTGATTTTATCCTCATCGCGCGTCTCAAACAGTGAACCTATGGCCGTTGTGGCAATCATCCCCGCGCGCTATGGCTCGACCCGTCTGCCAGGCAAGCCGTTAGCTACAATCGGCGGCAAGCCGATGATCCAGCATGTTTATGAAAGTACCTCACGGGCGCGTGGCCTGGATCGTGTCCTAGTGGCGACCGATGACCGCCGCATCGAGAAGGTCGTCCACGACTTTGGCGGTGAAGTCATGATGACTTCAAAAAACCATGCCAGTGGCACAGATCGGTTAGCCGAGGTGGCGAGAAAGCTGAAAGCGGAATGGTTCGTCAATGTGCAAGGGGATTTGCCGTTTATTCAATCGGAAACCATCAGTAAAACTATTGCGCCGCTGCGCCATGACCGTTCGATTCCCATGGGAACCGCAAGAACGCCCATTCACCGAAAGGAGGAGTGGCTCAATCCCAACGTGGTGAAGGTTGTGACAGACGCTGAAGGATTCGCGCTTTATTTTTCGCGCGCGGCGATTCCCTATTGGCGAAACGCAATGTCGCAGTCTCGTCGGGGAAAGACGAAAGTTGTTCGTGACCATGTCTGGGGACATCGCCATATCGGGCTTTACGTCTACCAAAGGGAGTTTTTGCTAAAAATTTCGCGTCTTAAGCCAACAACGTTGGAGCGGACTGAGGGCCTGGAGCAGTTGCGTGTGCTGGCCAACGGGCACCGAATTTATGTGGCCGAAGTCGACGATAAGTCAGTGGAAGTTGATACCGCGGAGGATTTAAAAAAAGCGGAGAAGTACTTGCGGCGATTCATTACTGAGAGGAAGCCATGGCAGGCGTAAAAACCAAATTCATCTTCGTGACCGGCGGCGTCGTGTCATCATTGGGAAAAGGCTTGGCGTCAGCTTCTATTGGCGCCCTGATGGAGAGTCGGGGCTTAAAAGTAACTCTGCTCAAGATGGATCCGTATATCAACGTGGACCCAGGCACCATGAGTCCGTTTCAACATGGGGAGGTCTATGTCACGGACGATGGTGCCGAGACAGATTTGGATTTGGGACATTACGAACGTTACGTATCAACCCCCATGGGCCGCAAGAACAACTGTACGACGGGCCAGATCTATGAGACCGTAATCGCCAAAGAGAGGCGCGGTGACTACCTCGGCGGCACGGTGCAGGTCATTCCGCACATCACCGACGAAATCAAGCGGCGGATTTCAGCCGCCGCCGAAGGGTACGACATGGCCATTTGTGAGGTTGGCGGCACGGTCGGAGACATCGAAGGGTTGCCATTTCTGGAGGCGATCCGCCAGTTTGCCTGGGATTGGGGTCGGGAAAACGTTCTTTATGTACATCTGACGCTCGTCCCCTACATTACCGGCGGAGGCGAGCTCAAAACAAAGCCGACACAACACAGTGTGAAAGAGCTGACGGGATTAGGCATCCAGCCTGATATTTTGTTATGCCGGACGGATCGTTTTCTGGACAAAAAAATCAAAGCCAAAATCGCGCACTTTTGCAATGTTCAGGAGGACTCTGTCATCACCGCCAAAGATGTCGAATGGATCTATGAGGTGCCGCTCGTTTTTCATGAAGAGGGGCTCGATGACCGGGTAGTGGAAAAACTTAACATGTGGACCGGAGCGCCCAATTTGCAGAAGTGGCAGAAAATAGCTCAGGTTTTGAATAACCCGAAAGCCTCCGTCAAGATTGCCGTCGTCGGCAAGTACATGAGCCTGAGGGAGTCTTACAAGAGCCTATTCGAAGCGCTCGTCCACGGTGGCATCGCCAATGAAGCAAAAGTGGAATTGCAATGCATCGAGGCTGAGAAAATCGAACAGGACGGGACTCAGGAATCGCTTGGCCAAGCCGACGGTATTTTGGTTCCCGGAGGGTTCGGGGACCGCGGCAGTGAGGGTAAGATTGCGGCCATTCGATTTGCCCGGGAGAAGCAAATACCATTTTTCGGGATCTGCTTGGGCATGCAAATGGCCGTCGTGGAATTTGCTCGTCATGTCTGTGGTCTTGAGGGAGCCAATTCAAGCGAATTCGACCTGCAAAGTCCCCATCCGGTCATTCACTTGATGGTGGAGCAAAAAGGTATCGATACTAAGGGCGGCACCATGCGACTAGGTGCTTACCCTTGTGTGCTGAAAGAGGACTCGCTGGCATTAAGGCTCTACGGGCGAAGAAAAATATCGGAGCGACATCGCCACCGTTATGAATTCAATAACGACTATGGGGATTCTTTCACAGCTAAAGGTATGGTTCTTAGCGGCCTATCACCGTCCGGCCAACTGATCGAGGTGATCGAGCTAAAAGATCATCCATGGTTTCTCGGCTGCCAATTTCATCCTGAATTCAAATCTCGCCCGATGGACTGTCATCCCCTATTTAAAGGCTTTATCAAGGCCGCGCTGCAGAACCGGCAGACGCTGAAAGAAGTCCCGCGCATCAAATTCGCCCGGACCTGATGCAGCAGTACTTAGCGACCCCATGGAAACCAAGCGCGTTAGAGTAGGCCGAATGGACATTGGCGGGGGAGCCCCGATGGCCGTGATCGCCGGGCCCTGTGTCATCGAAAGCAGGGAGTCGGCGCTTCGCCATGCGTCGCAACTTCAAGCAGCCGCCCAACGCGTCGGGATCCCACTAATCTTCAAAGCATCCTTCGATAAGGCCAACCGTTCGTCAATAGATTCATACCGTGGGCCGGGGCTGGAAAAAGGGCTTGAAATCCTGGCAGAGGTAAAACGCCAGTTCGATGTCTCTGTGCTCACCGACGTGCACGAAAGGGAACAGATCAGCCGGGCTAGTGAAGTCGCGGACGTGCTGCAGGTTCCGGCATTACTTTGCCGTCAGACCGATTTCGTCATGGCCGTGGCTCAATCCGGTAGAGTAATCAACGTAAAAAAGGGCCAGTTCATGGCGCCGTGGGACATGGGTAACGTCGTGCAAAAAATACTGGCAACCGGGAACGATCAATTGTTGCTCACGGAGCGAGGAGTTTCTTTTGGTTACAACAACCTCGTGTCGGATATGCGTTCCCTCGTGGTCATGCGTGAGTTAGGGTTTCCCGTTGTCTTCGACGCAACCCACAGTTTACAGTTGCCGGGTGGTCTCGGAAAAATGTCCGGCGGGGAGAGAAAATTCATTGCCGCCCTGGCTCGGGCGGGCGTCGCCGTCGGAGTGGATGCGTTGTTTATGGAGGTTCATGAAGATCCTGATCATGCATTAAGCGACGGCCCCAATTCTCTGGCGCTCAACGATTTCGAGGGGCTCCTCGGGGTGGT
>JBFJTQ010000166.1:0-6127 GCA_041625275.1 Binatia bacterium
GGCATGGAACGGCTCGGCGCGCCGATCTCTTCCTGCTTGACCAATAGCGGGCCGCTATTCGCCATCTTGATCGCCTTTGCTTTTCTGGGCGAGCGCCCCACGGCCACCAACCTCATCGGGGCGCTGTCCATCGTCGGCGGCATTATCGCCCTCTCATGGAAAGGCACCACGAAAACCTGGCGCACTCGGGATCTTATTTTTCCGGCCACCGCAGCTTGTCTTTTCGCGGCGCGGGATAATCTCGTGCGCTTCGCCGTGGTGCAAATTCCGTCTCCAGTGGTGGGAGCTGCCATTGCGGCGGGCACCTCTTTCCTCACGATGGCGTTCATGTACTTCGCTTTCGCCGACAAAAAGCCCTTGTCCCCAACCGCCAAGCGTGGCTTCATTTACTTTGGGATTTCCGGTTTTATGAATTTTTTTTCGTATCTGTTCACGTACACCGCGCTCAGCATGGAGCGCGTCTCGCTTATCTCCCCTCTCGTAAATTGTTCGTCGCTTTTCGTCCTGCCGCTTTCGTACTTTATGCTGAAGGACGTCGAAACACTCACGGCTCGGAAAATCGGGGCGACGATACTCGTGATACTGGGAGTATTCCTGATATCCTGGGAAAAACTGTGACTCCCCTCCCAAGGCAGGGACAGTCAACGCCATGGGCCGGATATGGCCCGTTCCGCTGGCATGTCCTATACCTTCAACCTCTGAATCCTGGGCGGGTTTGTGGGGGCAATGCCGACGCTAATGCAACGTCGGTTTGGAATCGTCGTCCTTGCCGCCCTGAACGATGTGGAAGCGCCGTTTAAGGCGGGTCAATCGCCGCTGATCCAAGTAAAGCCTCCAACGATGCAAAGGGTTGCCCCAGCGGAGATAGACATAGCCGAAAATCATTCCGCCAAGGTGAGCGAGATGAGCGATTCCGCTCTGGCCGACGGCTACGGAGGAATAGAGCGCGATGCCGCCGATGATCATAACGAAGTATTTCATCTTGATGGGAAAGAGAAAATAAAAGTAAATGATCTGGTTGGGGTAGATCAGGCCAAAGGCGAGGAGTATGCCGTAGATGCCCGCCGACGCGCCGATGCTTGGCCCGATCTGCCCGGGCAAAAAAAGTGTGTTGAGAATCGCCCCGCCGACCACCGAGACGAAATAATACTTTAGAAAGAACTCACTTCCCCAGCGCCGCTCCAGATCGCAGCCGAACATCCAGAGAGCGAGCATGTTGAAGAGCAGGTGCATCAGTCCGCCGTGAAGAAACTGATAGGTAAAAAGCTGCCAGATATAAAACTCGTTCCACACCAGGTAGGGCACCAGCCCGAATAATCCGATGACCCAATAAGGAAGCATGAGCTGCAAAACAAAAACGGCGATGTTGACGATCAACAAGAACTTGACCGCGGCTGTGACCGCGCCGCCGCCAAAGCCCATATAGCGTGTCTGGTATAGCATTATAGTCTAGGGTAACTGCTAGAGGAATTTGGTTCAAGGTTCCGGCCGCTCCACAGAGTGGCGTAGCGGTTCAAAGTTCAAGCGGGGAGATCCGCTCAAATCTTTGCCTATTGAATCCTTGAACCTTGAACGGGCGCCTAGCCGCCCAGGTACGCCTGGCGCACGAGATCGTTGCCGGCCAGATCGCTGCTTTCCCCGTGAAGTATAACGGAACCGGTTTCCAACACGTAACCCCGATGCGAGATCCCCAGCGCCATCGCCGCATTCTGCTCCACAAGTAAAACCGTAACGCCGGCCCGGTTGATGGAACAAATGTTATCGAGGATGAGTTCCACCATTTTCGGCGCCAGTCCCATAGAGGGTTCGTCCAAGAGCAGCAGCTTCGGCTTCGCCATGAGCGCCCGCCCAATGGAAAGCATCTGTTGCTCACCCCCCGACAATGTGCCCGCGTACTGCTTGCGTCGCTCCTTCAGCCGCGGAAACATGGCAAAGACGAACTCGAGTTCTGGGCCGAGAGAACCACTCCGGCGACTGTAGCCGCCGATTTGCAGATTCTCGAGCACCGTGAAGCGGGGAAAGATCTTCCTCCCTTCCGGGACATGGGCAACCCCAAGGCGCACGATTTCATGAGGGGCGAGCTTGTCCAGGGAGAGCCCGTCTAACTCAACGCTGCCCTGCCGCGGCCGCAGCAAGCCGGAAAGAGTTTTCAGTGTGGTTGTTTTGCCTGCGCCGTTAGCCCCCAGCAACGTCACCAGCTCGCCTTTGGCAATGGAAAACGAAACCCCTTTCAACGCGTGGATGGCATCGTAATAGACATGAATGTCATTGACCTTAAGCATTTTATGCCCACGTGCCCTGACCCAGATACGCTTCGATTACCTTCGGATCCTGGCGCACCTCGTCGGGGTGGCCTTCGGCGATCTTCTCGCCGTAATCCAAAACATGCACGCGATCGGAAATGCCCATGACCACCCGCATGTTATGCTCGATCAAGAGAATCGCGCGGACATAGGGCCCGAGTAGCTCCTTGAACAACGCCATCAGCGACTGCGCCTCCCTGGGATTCATGCCGGCGGTGGGCTCGTCGAGTAACAGCACTTTTGGCTCCGCCGCCAGCGCCCGCGCGATTTCCAACCGGCGTTGCTCACCGTAAGAAAGCTGGCGCGCCCACTCGTTCTCGCGGCCCGCAAGTCCGGTCAGCTCAAGCAATTCAAGCGCGCGGCGCCTTCCCTGCTCCTCCCTTATCCCGTGGCTTCGGGTGCCGATCAAAATTTCTCTGAGGCGAATGTTCAGCCGCGTGTGCATACCGACCAGGACATTGTCGAGCACGGTCATCTGCCCGAATAGACGAATGTTTTGAAACGTGCGGCAGATTCCTGCGCCGGTAATCCTGTCGGGTTTAAGCCCCACCAGAGAGCGGCCTTGAAAACGGATGTCGCCGTCATCGGGGCGGTACAGTCCGGTGAGGGCGTTGAACAGCGTGGTCTTGCCCGCGCCGTTGGGTCCGATGATCGAGGCGATCATGCCGTCGTCCAGGCTCAGACTGACCCGGGACAGGGCTTGGACCCCACCGAAGGATTTCGAGATCCCACGCAGTTCGAGCAACGCCATTTTACTTGCCCAACTCTCGTCGCGGCGGCAGGACTCCCTGCGGCCGAAAGATCATCATGAGAATCAAGACCAAGCCGAATACCATCCGCTCGTACTTTGCGGGCTCGAATTGAACCGGCAATTGGCTCAAGGGGAAGCTGCCGATGAAGGGAATGAATAACTCCGCCCCGGATTGGCGCAGCCCGTTGAGCCAGAGAGAAAGCCCCTTGAGCAGCTGCAAATTAATAATCGTCACGCCGGTGGCCCCCAAAATCGCCCCGGGAACCGAACCCATGCCGCCTAGTATGACCATGGCGAGCACGCCAATGGATTCCATGAAGGTAAAACTTTCCGGGTTGATGAATACTTGCTTGGCGGCGAACAGCACACCCACCGCCGAAGCAAAGGAAGCGCCCACCGCGAAGCCCAACAGCTTCATGCGCACCACGGGAATCCCCATGGTCGCTGCCGCGAGTTCATCTTCTCGAATGGCCTTCCATGCGCGCCCGATCCGCGACCGCTCCAAACGCCGGGTTACGACAACGATAGCGCAAACAAACAACAGCACCAGAAAGTAAAAATAAAACGGATACAGCGTGGCTTCAGAAACCTGCGCGCCGAAAAATTCCACCCAGCCGTGGAAGAAAAGCGGCGGCTTGACAATGGGGGAAATGCCGCGCGGTCCGTTGGTCAGGTTAATAGGCTTGTCTAGATTGTTCACTAGGGCGCGCACGACCTCGGCAAAGCCCAGGGTGACAATGGCAAGATAATCGCCCCGCAGGCGCAGAACGGGCAAGCCAAGCAAGACACCCGTGGCCGCCCCCACCGCAACGCTTAGAAGGAGAAAAACGAAAAACCAGTTCGGCGACAGGGGAAAAATATTGCCCGGGATAAACTCGTTGGCCTGGGGCGAGCCGAAGACCGCCCAGAAATACGCGCCGATGGCGTAAAAAGCGACGAAACCGAAATTCAACAAACCGCAGAAACCGACGACGATGTTCAGCCCCAACGCTAAGGCGACAAAGATCCCGATTTGAGTCGCGATCTCCAGATAATAGGCATTGGCCGAGCCGACCAGCGGCATGAGGACGAGCAAGGTCGTGCCGCCGAGAAAATATTTTACCGCCCGTGGGGCGGGAATCAGGTAGAGAACCAGAAGCGAGGTCTCGAAGCAAAGAAAGCCCAAGATCGATTGGGGATAAAAATAGGCCCAGGCACAGCTCACGGCAACATAACCAATTGCGCCAAGGACGGCAAAACTGCGGCTCACGCGCGCGCCTCCCGCACCTTTTCACCGAGCAAGCCTTTGGGGCGAAAGATCAAAATCAGGATGAGCGCCAGGAACGCGAAGACGTCCTTGTATTCGGCGCCGAACGCACCGTCGGTGAGAAGAGACAGGTAGGAAGCGGCGAAGGCTTCCAGGAGGCCCAGGACCATGCCACCCAACATGGCCCCGGGAATATTGCCGATGCCACCCAACACTGCCGCCGTAAAGGCCTTGATGCCCGGAATGAACCCGGTATACGGATTGACCAGACTGTAGTGCAAACCGAACAAGACCCCGGCCAAGCCACCCATGGCTCCGCCGACGAAAAAAGTGAGCGCGATGACGCGGTTGACGGGGATCCCCATCAGCGACGCGGTATCCGGATCTTGGGCGACGGCGCGAATGGCCGAGCCGATACGGGTGCGGTTGACGAAGAGATAGAGGCCCAACAGCATGATGAGAGCCGTAACCACGACAAGAATGGACTTTACGGGCATGACGAGATCCCGCGTCAAAAAAATCGTTTGATCGAGAAGATCGAGCGCAGGATAATTGAGATAGAAGGTGTTGCGCCAGAGGCTTTCAAAAAGACGCAGCGCATCCTGAAGGAAGAAAGACGCGCCGATGGCGGAGATAAGCGGAACCAGGCGTGGCGCGCCCTTCAGCGGTCGATACGCCACCCGTTCCAGGACCATCGCGGCGATTCCGCTCACGATCATGCCGACGATGATAATGAGCAACAGGACAAATGCTGGATGAAGAGCCGATAGGTAGCCGGCGCTCTGCAGCCCGAGAAGGATTTCGACTCCGACGAACGCTCCAAGGACGAATATCTCGCTGTGGGCAAAGTTGATAAACTCCAAGACGCCGTACACCATCGTATAGCCCAGCGCGATCAGCGCGTACATAAAACCGAGGACGATGCCGTCCAGCAAGACTTGCGGGAGTATTTCGAGCGCCAGCTCCATGATGCCGAGACCCTTCCAAAGGGTGTTATGCTAACAAATCCTGCAGTTGGTCGCCACCGCCCGAGACACGATCCCTGCCCGCCCCTTATTGCAACCGCAACCGTAGGCGTATACTCTCTTCGGCGCATGGCTATCACGCAGACTCCCATGGCCTCCAATCGCGATGGGCCCCAGGTTGCCTCGCTAGCCGTAGAGGCACATTCATGAAAAAAGCCGCAGGGACCAGCGTCGTTGTTTTGGTCCTGCTCATAACAGGGCTTTTTGCGCTCCCAGCCTTCGTGGATCTCGGCATGTTCAAACGGACCTATCTGCCGTGGGTAGAGAACAGCCTCCAACGACGCGTCGACGTCGGCGAAGTGCGGCTTTCTCTTGTCCCCGCACCGTCGATCCGGCTTTCAAACCTAAGAGTTGCCGACAACCCTGCCTTCCGCGGCAACACTTTTTTTGATGCGCGGAAGGTCGAATTGCGTCTCAAATTATGGCCCCTGCTGCGCGGTCGCTTCGAGGTCAGCGAGTTTGTGCTCGATGAGCCCGTCATGAACCTGGTGAAACTACCTGACGGCACCTTTAATTATTCCGACCTCGCCGCACCGAAATCCGCTGCGGTCAAAAGATCGGAGTCGAAGCGACATAACGCGAATCTTCGGCCCCAGGAAACCGCTGCGATCCCGTTGATCGTGCCTCGCCGCATGCGCATTAAGGACGGCACGCTGAATCTCGAGACCAGGGGGCAAAAGCCCCTGAGGATCAGTGGCATTGATCTGTCGCTAGAGGAATTCTCCAGCGAGCAGCCTTTTGCCTACCGAGCTTCCTTCGATTTCCCGGGACTAAAGACGGTCTCCCTAGAGGGGCGGCTCGA
>JBFJTQ010000167.1:0-6101 GCA_041625275.1 Binatia bacterium
GAAATGGCAGCTACGCCGTTGCTCAGGCCGTCGACATTTACCGGCGTGTTGCTGTAATCCCACGTCCCGTTTCCCAGTTGGCCGACATTGTTTGCGCCCCAGCACTTGACACCGCCCACCGTAGTCAGGGCACAGGTGTGGAATTTGCCAGCCGAGACCGCAGCCACACCTGAGAGGCTAGAACCGCAGTCACTTGTATCCCCGGCACACACGTCCACCTGCGTGTTGCTGTCCTCCCACGTCCCGTTCCCCAGCGCGCTACCGCTCCCCCAACACTTAACGCCGCCCGCCGTAGTCAGGGCACAAGTGTGGACGCCGCCAGCGGAAATGGCATCTACGCCGCTGCCCAGGCCGTCGACATCCACCGGCTCATTGCTGTCATCCCACGTCCCGTTTCCCAATTGGCCCCTCCCCCCAGAGAGTGCATCGTTAAGTCCCCAGCACTTCACCCCGCCCGCAGCGGTCAGGGCACAGGTGTGGCCGCCGCCAGCGGAGACGGCCGAGGCGGTAGCCTCAGTCTTCGCTGGTAACGCAAGAGACAGAATCATTCCTGCCGCCAAGATGATCTGAATTAATTTCATTGCGTGTTAACTCCTTCTTCCCGATGGGAATGAGAATGATGGGAACTCACTTTTTTTTGCGATCCCGGAACACGAACATTTCAAAAAACGACTAAAGCCCGCCTCTCTCGCGAAAAAAACTCGCAAAAGCAACGGGCTTCGAAATCCCTTCTTCGGCGGATTCTTCTAAATCCGTCGATGCGCGGTTTCATCTCGTGGCCCTCCTGCAGCATCTGACGCTCTTGCTGCATGAGTCAGGATTCCGAGAACCGGCTCGGATCTCCCGCGACTCGAAGCATACCGCTCTCCGTCTTCACCGCCCCATCAATCCAGCGCACGGGCGCGTTGAAAACCGCAAAGTCTACGGGCTACAAGTTACAAAGCACTGCTCATTTAAATATTTTAGGAGAATAAAAGTATCAATGCCCCGGATGGGTCATTCTGATGATCCAAATGGGGCAAAAGGGGTGAGCGGACAGGAAAAATCAGAGAAGGCCCTTGCGTCTGGCGCGAGCGATCGCCTCACTGCGACTGTGGGCTTGGAGCTTGCGCGCAACGTGCTTGATATGGTTACGAACCGTTTCCACGCTTATAAACAGAACCTCGGCAATCTTTTTCGTACTCGTACCATCCGCAAGCAACCGCAACACCTCGAGTTCGCGCCGGCTTAGTTGCGCGGATGGGTCTCGCGCCTGCGAAACTGGTTCGCGGACTTCCTTAGCTTCTTTCTTCGATTCGAAGGGCTTCAGAACGTGGAGAAAGGTCAACTCCGAGTGCGCCCGAGAGGGCAAACAGACCACTGATACATCGACGCGAATGATTTCAGACTGCGAATTACGCACAAGCAACTCGAAGTTGTGGATGGGCTCACCCCGGCGGGCCATGTTGATCAGACTACAGTTTTTGTCACAATACCGGTTTCCGAAGGGATCCTTTCCCGCCAAAATTTCATAGCAGGGTTTGCCTAGAACCCGGACTTCTTCATGACCCAACAACTGTTCAGCCGCTTTGTTCCATGCGAGAATTTTTCCTTTTTCGTTAGTGGCGTAGGCCGCCTCGGCGGTACTAGCTACGGTGTCAATGACCTTCATATGAAGTGATGAGGTCTTTAACACAATTCCCGAGAAGCGGGCAAGTGCACCGAACGCGTCACCCATTTTCTCACACGCGGCTATGCTGTCAGGCCTTGACGCTCCGAAGCTGGTGGCGACACCGGTTTTGAGACACATCTCCGCTAGGCCGTCGAAAATACGACGAGGGAACTCGGGGGGCAGAGAGCACTAGGCACTTGGGGGTGTAGCGCTGATATATACGAGATAAGCTCATCATGACCCGATACTAATCATCATCGTGAGCCGGTTTTTCTCTGCCCTCAACTTTGGTTACTCACTGGAATGTGTTAAGAAGTCGGGCACAACCCAGGAAAGCGATCCGTCGCATGTCGGCTAGCTTACCCAAAACGAAATACCGCCGCGCAGCAACGCGCTCTACACAGCCAGTCTGCAAGAGACCTTCGAGGTCTCCTTGGAAAAGCCAGTGACGGAAATGAACACTCAAGCCGAGGAGAAAAACCATGTATAACATCACCGTTATCCCCGGCGATGGCATCGGCCCGGAAGTCACCGAGGCTGCGCTTAAGGTTCTGGAGGCGACCGGTGTCGGTTTCAGTTGGCAGAGAGCCGAGATGGGCCACGAGGCTTGGGAGCGCTGCGGTAACCCGGTGCCTCCCGAGACCGTCGCCGCCATCCGCAAGAGCGATGCTGCCCTCAAGGGCCCCTGCACTTCGGCCCCAGGCGCACCCTACCGCAGCCCCAATGTCGCCATCCGGCTGGAACTGGACCTCTTCGCCGGCGTCCGCCCTTGCAAGGCCTACCCCGGAATTCGGACGCCCTTTGCCGGTACCAACCTGGTCTTGATTCGCGGGCTCACTGAGGATAAGGCCGGTGCCGGGCAGTTTCCGGCCGGAGGTCATCAGGCCCGGGCCATCATCGAAGCCGTGCGCGCTACCGCCGGCAAAGCGATCCCCGCGGATGCCGCGCTTTCACTGGCCATCTGCACCGAGAACGGCACTGCCCGGCTGGCACGCTTCGCCTTCGACTACGCCCGCCGCCACAGCCGCCACAAGGTGACCGTGGGGGTGAAGGCCAGCAGCGCCAACCACATGGAGGCGCTCTTCTGGCAGGTCTGCCACCAGGTGAGCAAAGAGTACCCGGACATTGAGTGCGAGCTCGAGGCCATCGACGTCCTTTTCCTGCAGCTCGTGCGCCGGCCGCAACAGTTCGACGTCTTGCTTGTGCCGGGCAATAACGGCGGGCTGCTCTCCGGACTGTGCGCGGGGTTGGTAGGCGGACTCGGGATGGCTGGGGGTGGGAACTACGGCGACGGCTTGGCTGTCTTCGAGGCGGCCCATGGCAGCGCCCCCAAGTACGCGGGCCAGAACAAAGCGAACCCTATGGCGCTAATCCTCTCGGGGGCCTACATGCTGCGCTATCTGGGTGAAGAGCGGGCGGCCGAGCGGGTGGAGACAGCCGTGGCGGCCCAGGTTGCCGAGGGGCGGTGCCTGACCTACGATGTGGCCCAGACGCCCGAGGCCATCCACGGCACCCGTGAGGTAGCCGACAAGTTGGCGCGCCGGGTCCGGAAAATACAACCGTGATGCAAAACCATCAGGCTTTGCTTCTTTGGTATTGACGCGGTTGCCGTTGGCGCGGCCGTGTACGGATTGCCTCGAACCGTTCGCACTACTTTTGATTCTCTGTACAACTTGGGCAAAGTTTTCCCCTAATTGTGCAGCTCGTATCAATTAAAGAGAGATCTCACCGCAGATCGACAATCTTACAAAAACGGCGGTTAAAGTAACGGCTGCTAGAATAGAGCGCCGTTTTTGAATGGCCTTCGACGGCCCTATTCACTGCGGCGGTTTATAACGCGGTCGGCAGCAGCAATAACTGTTCGTGCGCGTAGGTTGCTTGCGGCAATACTGCTGGTATCCGGAGGGTAAATACTGACCCTTCGCCGGTGCGGCTTTCAACGTGAAGTCGCCCCCCGAGGATATCCGTGTATTTCTTTACCACGTACAATCCTAAGCTAACGCCGCCATGTTTAGCGTTCGTGGCAGGATGTCCCATCTGGCCAAATTTTTCAAAGATCTTGGGCAACCGCTCCGCCGGTATACCCACACCGGTATCGGCCACTTGAATTTCCAGTTCCTGGCGTGCCGTCAAATAGCGTGCCGATATCGTGATCTGGCCGTTATCCGTAAAGCGCACGGCATTGTTGATCAAATTTTCCAGGATGCACCGTAGTTTACTGCGGTCGCACAGAATCGTGGGCAAATCTGCGGGATAGTCCCATTGAATAGTTACGTCTTTTTTCGGTGGCGTGCTGTAGAGAAGTCGCATTTCAGAGAAGAATTCCCACAAGTTGGTTTCAACGAGCAAAGGCTTGAGCGTTTCCGACTCGATATCGCTGACCTGGAGCACGTTATCGATAACCCCATGCAGCTCGCGCGACTGGCGGCCGATGTTTTCCACCGCCTTCTCCTGGATCGGGGTCATCTCCCCCAGCAAGCCTTGCGAAAACAGCTCGGCGTAGCCCGTGATAACGCTGAGCGGCGTATTCAGCTTGTCGGAAACATTTTTGAGAAATGCGTCCTTGATCTTGTGCGCGTGGCGCAATTCCTCGGCCTGCTCCGCGCTTTGGCGAAAGAGTCGCGCGTGGTGCAGCGCGATCGCCACTTGCCCTGACAAGGTAGAAAGAAACTCGACTTCTTCGGCGCCAAATTCATGCTCGTCGCGAGTCAGAAAGACCACGCAACCGAGCCTCTGATTGTTAGCATTCAGCGGGACGCCGATAAATGAGACCAGGCCTTCCCGCTTGAAGACTCCAAAATGGGGAACTCGTGGATCATTGAAAACGTTGCGCACCGTTATAGGTCTGTCTTCGGCGGCGATCCCGTCAATGTAATCTAGCACGTCCGCTTGCAAAGGATTCCCGCTCTCAAACCCTTTGGCTGCAACAATTTCCGGGGCCCCGGGATGATCATTCTTGAGCCGGACGATGGTCGCCGCGTAAGGCAGATGAACGAGGGTTTTATCGAGAAAGGCATCGACGATATGGGCGGTATCGATGGTCGATGTCGCCGAAACGTTGATCTCGTGCAATGCTTCCAGTCGTTCCCTTTGGCGCCGCAACTCCTCGGCGACCTTTTGCTCTTTCTTGATTTCCGCGTCTTTCTCTCTCGCGGCGCGCCGCAATCGACCTACCTGTACGAAATAGCCATAAAAAAGGGAGATGATGAAGGGAAAGGGTAGCTGAAGGTAGATTTCGGGCGGGAGCACGGAAGATGAGCTGAACACCGAGTAGGCGTAAACAATCGGCGCCAGCAACGTGACGACGAGAAGTCCGCGCGCATCCCTACAAATCGTACTGAGCACCACAGTAGCTGCGCAGGCGATGAAGAAATTGCTGTTAGCCGCGCCGCTAATGCTCATCGCGACGATCAAAACCAGCGAGTCAAATACCAGCAAGGGTCCGTAGAAATAGGGTGAGTCGAACAAATCGTCGGCGAGAAAATACAGAGTGGCATGACTCAGAAGATACAAACTCAGGACCACGCGCACATGCGTGTCACTTAGCCATACCGCGGGACTATAATAGAGCAGGTATGAAGACAGAATCACCAGCGGCCAGCGCAGCCGGATCACCGTATCTTTCCTTGCGGCTTCAAAGATCCGGTCAAGGCTCCAAGAAGGTTTTTCAGGAGCAACTCTTGTGGGCTGCCTGGTATTCATTTGTACGTATTAATTGAGATTGCCGACCCCTTAGCCCTTTGGGTGCATATTGCATGCCAATGACCAAAGAGTCCCGGAAAATGCCTATAGGTAACAAAAACATCTAACACTTCTAATGACTTACAGAATTGCAGCTTTTCATCAGGGCGAATCGATGCGACTACTGTGGACAATACAATTAAGGACGGAACAATTTTGTCGCAGGGTCATCTTCGCGCGCAGCGGGGCCTTACGTTCCTCGCGTTGCGCAACAGATTTATATCCATGACTGGCGCTCGCGTTCCGAAGCTTTCAATTCTTTTTTACTGACGGGGAAAGCGAAATGAATATCAGGTCGCCAGCATTGCCTATGACAAGCGCCCGCGAGGGGTGTAAGCAGTCAGTTGCGGCACAGTATTTATTTGAGGCTCGTTGAACTCAATCTCCATCAGCCGACTCATCGCGGTGATCTCATCGTCATTCCTTTTTCTTCGTCTGAACGCCCGGTGCCGCTCAATGCGCGATCAAAGCACTTCCCGTCTGAGCGCGGATCTCTGCAGCTAGTTGCCGACGATTTTCTTTGCCCGTTCGATAACCTCCTTGGGCTGATCCATAATTTCCTTGATCAAGGCTTGGAGCTCTTCGCCTGTAGAAGGGTCAACATCCATCCTCCCCTTTTTAACCTCCGCCAAAAGCTCGGGATCTTTCAGACTCTTGGCATAGGCCTCGCGCAAAATACTTACCCTGTCCGCCGGGGTGCCCGGCGTGA
>JBFJTQ010000168.1:0-6093 GCA_041625275.1 Binatia bacterium
ATGGCGCTCGAACTTCTCACCGAGGTCGTGGGCGCTTCCAATATTCCGGGCGGTCTTCTCGGTATGAATTCGACCTCTGCGGGCTATCCGGAGACAGGCCGGCTGAAATGGACTCCCACGGCGGATCGCGACGGATTGATGATCACCGGGCGCTGGCCCAATCCTCCCGCGCCGTATCCGCCGCGGCAAGTGAAAGGACCGGAGACCATCGACTTGAGAGGAATGATTCCCACTTGCCCCGGAAGCTCGGGAGCCCTTCCAGTGGTGATGAGCGACCCCGAGCGCTTCAAAGTTCCCTACAAAATCGAAATGAACCTCCATGTGGGATCGAATTTCGTGATGACGTTTGCCGATCCCAAAGCGATTGAAAAAGCCTTCAAGGATGTCTTTCAGGTCTCTTTCGCTTTGTTTTTGGATGAGTCCACCTATCTCTCGGACATCGTCCTGCCTGCGGCGAGCTATCTGGAGCGCTACAGTCACACCGCGGACTGGATGAGTTCAAACAGTCCAGTGGGTGACTGGTGCTATCACATCCGTCAGCCGGTCGTAGAACAGATTGCACAGCGCCGCAGCGCCTGCGAGGTCTTGCTGGACCTGGTCGAGCGCCTTGAGATGCGCGATGAGTTCTACAATTTGGTGAATTTGATGATCGATCTCAAGCCGCCCTACGGTTTGGACCCAGGCCGCCGTTACTCGTGGCAAGAGATCGTTGATAACCGCTACAAGTCGCTGTTCGGCGACGAGCGCGGTTTGGAATGGTTTAAAGAGCAAGGCTTGATCAAGTGGCCGAAGAAAGTCGAGGAGGTTTATTGGAAGGCCTTTTCCAACGTGCGTGTGCCGATTTACTTTGAGTGGTTTAAGACGGTAGGCGAGAAGGTGCACGAAATGGCCGACAAACTCGAAATTAACCTCGACACCAGTGCATTTCAGCCCTTGCCGGAGTGGCGGCCCTGCCACGCCCATGCGGGAAACGGCCATGATCAGAGCCTGTTTGCCGTTTATTACAAGTTCCCGATGCAGACCTTCTCCGGCACCTACGATAACCCGTGGCTCGACGAGGTCTCCGAGATCGACCGCTTCGCCTACCGCGTCGCCATTAATAGCGCCACGGCGCGGCGGAAAAATATCCGCGACGGCGACTGGATCGAGATCACCTCCGAAACGACGGGGAGCAGGGTGCGCGGGCGCGCCGCCGTGACTGAGGGAATCCATCCTGAGGTGATCGCCATCGGCGGCTGCGGCGGTCACTGGTCGAAATACCTTCCCATCGCCAGTCAAGAAGGCAAAGGTCTTTGTTTCGAATGGCTCATGCCCGTTGGATTGGACAATGTCGACATTCCCTCGCTCACGCAGGATCAGTGCGTGCGCGTGAATGTGGTGAAAGCCGGAGCGCCTCTATGAGATACGGAATGGTCATCGATTTGAAGCGGTGTATCGGCTGCACAGGCTGCGCCGTTGTCTGCAAGGCCGAGAACGCCACCCCTCCGGGCGTGCTGTGGCTGCGGGTCGTCAAGCAGGAATCCGGAACCTATCCGCAGGTGCGCCGCGTCTCGGTGCCGCTCCAGTGTATGCACTGCGCCGAGCCGCCCTGCCTTGAGGCTTGCCCCACCGGTGCAACCTTCAAACACATGAATGGGATTGTCGATATCAACGCCGACCAATGCGTGGGATGCCGCTATTGCATGATGGTGTGCCCGTACCATCAGCGCTTTTTCAATGACGGGCAAGCCGGCTACTTCGATGAGGGGTACACTCCCTTTGAAGCTGCCGGCTACCCCCGACATCAGGAAGGGGTCGTCAGCAAATGCAACTTCTGTCTCCCTCGCGTTGGAAAGGGGCTCGAGCCCGCGTGCGTGGCGAACTGCATGGCGCGGGCGCGCACTTTCGGCGATCTGGACGATCCAAACAGCGAAGTGTCCAAGCTGATCCGCGACCGGGGCGGATACCAGCTTTATCCCGAGTTGGGCACCGACCCCTCCATTCGTTACTTACCGCCCTAAGAAGGAGCCGTAAAATGATATCAGCGCGGTCCGTCAGAAGTAGAACGGTTGACTTGGGCGAGCGCTTCCGCCCTCAAAGAGAATGGTCGGAGGGACGCGGCCTGTTGCTCATCATCGCTCATTTTTTGACGGGCACGGGCGCCGGGTGCTGGCTCTTTGCGGTTTTTTTTGATCTTACCATCGGGTTGCCTATCGGGCTCTTATTGGTAATCATGGGCGCCATCGCCCATTTGCTTTTCCTTGGCCGACCCGAGCGCTTCTGGCGGATGATGACTCACTTTAGCAGTTCCTGGATCAGCCGAGGGTTCACGGGGATGACGCTCTTTATCCCCGTGGCTTTTACCTATTTGCTGCTTCTTTATTTCGCAGCGGAACAAAGCATGATCGGCAAGGCCATCTTGCTCGTTTCCCTTTTAGGCGCGGCATGGATTGTCGTTTACAAGGGGTTTGTCTGGGCGTCGAGCAAGGGGATCCCGCTTTGGAACACCCCTCTGGTGCCGGCCTTGTATATCACCTACGCTCTGCGCGCCGGCGCAGCCATGCTAATGGTTCTCCTGGCTTTCGGCGCCCCAGCGAGCGAGGTCGGATCTCTAGAACCGGCGAAACTCTGGCTCGCGGTTTCAACGGCAGTGCTGGTGTTGATTTATATCGAGGTGATGCGCGGCAGCGGCATCACGGCGCTTCGTTCGATTAACCTCATGCTGTTCGGCCGGGTCGCGCCGCTTTTCTATCTCGGCGTGGCGCTGATCGGCTTATTAATACCCATCGTGATCGGCGGGTTTGCCTACGGGAGGCCCGTTCCTCTGGAACTTCTTGGCCTTGCGGCACTGTTCTCCCTGCTCGGAGATCTGTCCGTGATCTACTGCATTGCCAAAGCGGGTCTCTATCGGCCGCTGCCGATGTGAACGCGGGCGGTTTTCTCTTCGGCGGGCACGCGGAGTCGGCGTTCTCTCAACCCTGATCAATTCGCGATCCAAACTCAAGCCTCGGTCCTGTCATTAACTTCTCTGTCCGAACTCTGCTTTTCTAACCCCTGTAACATTTTCCGTGCGTCGCGCAGAAAAAAAAGGAATATGGCGAGCGCGCCGGGGCCCAAAACGATACAAGCCAACCATGTGCCGATTTCCCACATGCTCATCATTTTCTTCTCGCAGATGCGCTCAGAGCCGAGCCTAACATAAAACCCGCGACCGAGAGAGGCAAGGCAAAGAACAGGCTGTACTCCCGCCATAGCTCCAAGGTGTGCAAAGACCAATACACGGTCAAAACGTAACTGTCTTTTTGCTCCTGGCCCAACAGGGTTACGAGTCCATAATAGAGGAGCACCGTCGCGAGGCCGACTAGAGAGGACAGGAGGCCTTCCAAGCGTTTCCTCGTCCCGCGGAGGAAGATGGCGGCCATGATAGGAACTAAGGTCGTCGGCGTGAGCACGGTAGACATAAAGACCCACGCGTCGGTGATCCGTTGGAAATAGACCGCGATCGCTAGGCAGGGGATCAAGGAAGCGACGATCCCAATGCGCGTCCATCGCAGCAGTGCGGCGTCGCTCATATCAGGACGAAAGAGGGGACGATAGATGTCGTAAGTCATATTGCCGCTCGAAAGCAAAAGATAGGAGTCAACTGTGGACATGGCCGCGGACAGAATTCCGGCGATGAAAAATCCCTTCAGTCCGATTGGTAAAGAGACCAGCACCATGTGGATCAAGGCCTGGCGGCCCTCGATATCGGCGGGAAGCAAATTCTGTTTCACTGCGGCAGCGGCGGCGATGCCCAGGATGGTTACTCCCCAGTCGTAGGCTGCCCATAGCAGGATGCCGATGAGCAGAGCGCGGCGCACCGAGCGCTCGTCTTTCGCTGCGAAAATTCGCTGGTAAAGCGCGGGTTCGACAAAGACGCTGAAGGCGCTGAGGGCGAGGGCGAAAAGATAACCGGGAGCGACCTCGCCCATGGAGGCAAAATACTTAGCGTCCAATTGCGCGAAGATCCATTCGAAACCCCCTACCATCTGAATTGCAAAAGGGATGGCAATGGCCAGCGTCACGCACATCAGGACAAACTGGAAGGTGTCGGTGATGGCATCGGCCCATAACCCGCCCAACAGCGTATAAACGACGGCGATAGAGGCGCCCAAGAGATATCCCTGAATTTCAGAAAGCCCCAAGGTGATTTTAAAGAGGACCCCCATGCCGATGATCGACAGAATCGGCAGATTGTAGAGGAAATTGGCCAAGGCCATGGTGACCCGGGTCCCTTTGCCGTAAAAATGTTCCGCAATGTCCGGGAGCGAGAGGAAAGCGAAGGCCTTCAAGCGTCGAGCCACAAAAAGGCCGGTCACGAGAATGGCGAGATAATAAGGCCGCGAGTATACGAACCATGCCATCACGCCCTCTTCGAAGCTCACCTCGGACACGCCGAAGGTGACATCGAGGCCGTAGTAGGTGGAGACGAGGGTCGAAATGAGCAGGGGGGTCGTCATCAAGTGGCCGGCAACGAAAAAAGAGGTAAAGTCTCTTACTTTGCGCGCGATCCACAACCCCACAGTAATCATGCCTCCCAGGTAGAGAATGACGATAGTGTAGTCCAGTAGATCCAATTGCAGATTCAGGTTTTCAATCATGCGTTCCCCGCCGGCCCCTAGCGTATTTCTGCATATCACGCTTCTCTACACTACCGGCGGCAGAACTCTCAAGAGATATCCTCAAGCCGACATTTTTCAGACCCGCTCGGCGCGCAAGCCCTACAACCGCGGGCATGCCCTTCGGGATTTCAAATGGCAAATGTCAGATTGCAGGTCTGCGATCTGCGATCCGAAATCTGTATTTCCGCGCGGCGAGGAACAGATGGGCTTCGCTGAGCGATTATTCATGTGAGTTTTTGTCAGAATTGAGGTTAACGACAATGAACTACTGTGGAGCTACTGGGTGCGGGCTTTTGATATGTATCCGCGGGGAAAATCAAATCGCCTGGACAGTGATCGCCCGGCCCATCATCATGAATACGCCCACGGAAGTGGAGTCAAAAAACTGTCCGAGGATTTTCGGAAGATTATCTTTGAAGAATAACCGCAACGCCGAGGGCGCACAGCCCTCGGCGGTATTGCATGGCAAGTCTTGACGAGTCCTCTTATGGGCGGGCGCGCGTCGCTTTCCAGCTTGCACCGGAATTGGTGGTACCCTCCATCATGTTGCCGTTCACACGGCCGCTGTACTGGGTGCTACCGGCGCGGAAACTGATCCGATCTCCGGACATCTTGCCGTTGGCGATGGGTGCCGTGACATTGCCGTTCTTGAGCGTGCCGGAGATCTCCTGGAACGTTTGTTTGAGGGCTAGCTCTCCTTGCGGCAGTTTCCAGGTGCCCGCAACTTTTGCGGGCACGATCCACAGGTAGGCGGTGCAATACGAGCTGCAGCCTTCGGTTACATTGGCTGTCTCATCGGCGGTCCATTCTCCCATGTCGAAAGAGTTCGATACGATCCGGGTTCCCGGCTTGAGGTCGAAAATTTTCGGCCGGAGCTTGAGATTGATATCGGGCAGGAGAAACATGGTAATGACTGTGGCCTGTGAGAAGTCGCTCTCGAACAGATCTGCTTTGACGAAGCTGGCTTTCGCGCTGACGCCTTCCTTGGCGGCGCTGCGCTTGGACAACTCAACCATGTCGGGGTTGTACTCGATGCCGAGCGCGCGGGCGCCGCGCTTGGCGGCGGTGATGACCGTGCGCCCGTCGCCCGAGCCGAGGTCGATGACATAATCGTTGGGCGTTACTTTTGCCATGTCCAGCATTTTGTCGACCAACGTCTGCGGTGTCGGTACCCAGATCACATCCTTGCCTTCCTGGCCGACTTGCGGTTGATATTCTTCTTTGGCGGGCTGAGCTTGCGCAAATCCGCATGCCGTGATGACGGCGAAACACAGCCCTAACAAAGACGGTCGCAAAAAATACCGTGTTTCCATAATTGCTCTCCTAGCGTAGAAGTCTTGGTCAGAAAGAAGCGCATTGTACCCGATGCGATGGAACGCTCACTAACGGGCTTAGGCGCACTTTCTTTCCAAAATATTAGAAGCTTAATATCCTGAGAACAAGATAAAGTCCA
>JBFJTQ010000169.1:0-6086 GCA_041625275.1 Binatia bacterium
CCCCGGGGAATTCTAAAAGGAGGTGCGTATGGCAGCAAAGAAAAAGGCCAAAAAGAAAGCCGCCAAGAAGAAAAAGAAGTAAGTCTTAAGAGGTGGGGTTGTGGTGGTGGATTGAACCCTCCTCAATCTCAGGCGGCAAGGTAGCCGTTCTGGCTATCTTTAAAACAGGCCCCTCGATCTCACGGATCGGGGGCCTGTTTTTTTTGGCGCGGATAATTGGTTTACTCTAGTGCCTCAAACATGAATCAGCACATTGCCGGTTTGTTGGCGGAACGCTATCCCCCCGAGAAGCCCAAGTTCAAAGCGCCGCTCATCCTGGTCCATGGACTATGGACCGGAAGCTGGTGCTGGAGAACATGGGCGACACATTTCTGCAACTTGGGTTGGGATTGTTGGGCGGTGAATTTCTGCGGTCGAGTCAAAGATACGCGAGCAATATCATTGCGCCACCTGCGCTTCTCTGATTGCGTGGACGATCTGACCAAGTTTATCGGCCACTTCTCGGCGCCGCCTGTGGTTGTCGCTCATGACGTCGGGGCGCTCGTCGCCCTCGCGACAGTTCATGTAAAGCGCATGTTTGCCTTGATTCTGGCTGCCCCCACGGTACCACAGAATGCTCAAGTCGCACGCTCGCGTACGCTCCGGCTTCTGCGCCTGAAGTATCTGCCATTGATGATTCTCGCCCGGCCTTTTCGACCTGAAGCAAAGGATTTGCGCAAGATTCTCGTTCCATTGCCGGACGCCACCCGGGCAAGGATCTCCAGCGAGATGGTGCCGGAAAGTCCGCACATGGCCGCAGCACTGTTTTCCTGCCGTGTACAGATCGATCCAAAGGAAGTGAAATGCCCCACTTTGATCGTGGCGGGGAGACAAGACGCTATCGTCCCCCCGGCGTCCAGCCGACGGTTTGCGCGCTGGCTCGGCTCCGAGTATCGGGAGTACGCCGAACAAGGCCATTGGATCATCGAACAAGATGGCGAGCCTCTCGTAAAGGAAATTCATCGCTGGGTCGTCCAGAAACTCGGCGAAGATATCCTCATCGCCCAGTTTCCCTAACTCGAGCCCGACGAGCTCGAACTCAAGCGGGTTTCACTAGAGCGTCTCGCTTCTGACCATCTGGTGAGTGTTGCGTCAGCCCAGGCAGTTGGATAAAGTTAAAAAGTATCGTGCGTATAGCAACTAAAGGATCGTTACGTGTGCTTGGCGTTTCGGCGCTCATATTGGCCTTGGGCTGGACCACGGCCTGGGCCCAATCTCGAATCAACTACAAGGCCATCTCCAACCTAGAGCCCATGAAGGACCAGGCTCCGACCCCCGATTTCACCCTTTCGACGCCCAACGGAAAAAAGATTTCTCTCAAGGATTTCAGAGGCAAAATCGTTTTCTTGAGCTTTTGGGCGAGTTGGTGCATTCCCTGTCGCGAAGAGATGCCCTCCATGGAGAAACTCTATCAGGAGTTCAAGGACAAAAATTTCGTAATCCTCGCCGTAAACATCCAAGATCGCAAACAAGAGGCTTTGGCTTTCGTCAAAGAGCTTAAACTGACATATCCCATCGCCCTAGACCCCGACGGGCAGGCGGGCCTGCTTTACGGTGCCTGGGGTCTCCCAACCACGTACCTCATCGGCCCTAAGGGCGAAGGCCTAGCGCGGGCCTGGGGGCCCGCCGATTGGTACGGTCCTGCGGCGCGAAAAATCATTAAAGACCTCGTTGATGGAAAAAGATGACCGATGTTAATATCCTAGTTGCCTTTGCCGCCGGCGTGTTCTCTTTTCTCTCACCCTGCGTCTTGCCTCTTATACCTTCGTATCTCTCCTTCGTTTCCGGCGTATCATTGGAAGAAATGCGCACTGTTACGAAGACAAGGAGCGTGCGCTTGCGGGTACTGCTTAATTCCATCGCCTTCATTGTTGGATTCTCATTGGTCTTCGTTTCTCTCGGCGCCTCCGCGAGCTTTCTGGGAAGCCTTTTTCTGTCTTACCGAAGCTTGATCCGCATGCTCGGCGGCGTTTTCATTTTACTCGTCGGGCTGTACCTCGTCGGGCTTTTCAAAATCTCCGCGCTCGAACGCTATCTGCAATACAATCTCAAGGATAAGCCCGCCGGCTATCTGGGCTCTGTCCTAGTCGGCATCACTTTTGCTGTCGCCTGGACGCCATGTGTCGGACCCATCTTGGGAGCTATACTCGCCTTGGCGGGGACTTCCGGCGAGGTTGGGCGCGGGACGTTGCTGCTCACGACCTACGCGGCCGGGTTAGGTTTACCGTTCTTCTTGAGCGCGGTAGCCATAAACTCCTTCTTTGAATTCTCCGCCCGCTTTCGTCGTTATATTCAGATCATCCACGTGCTGGGCGGCGTTTTGCTTATCATCGTGGGGATTTTGTTGCTCACCGACTACATGACCATCCTGAACGCCTACGCGCTTCGCCTTACGCCAGACTGGCTGCTCAAGAGACTTTAAGCATCGGCGTCGTTTGCCAATGTGATTTGACCTATATTTGGGCAAATGTTAGTTTTTTTTGATCCCTGAATTGCTTCGACCGTCCAGACTCATAGCCGAATGCCAATCCTGGATCAGACTGGAGCAGCAAAATCATGGAAGAGCAAATTCGGCTCATCTTAAAAACACTCGGAGAGAATCCCGATCGTGAGGGGCTCGCGAAAACACCTCAACGAGTCGCCGACGCTCTAACCTTCCTGACACAGGGGTATCGCATGGACCCGGAGAAGGTTATCAATGACGCCACGTTTTCCGAGGAATATGAGGAGATGATCGTGCAAAAAGACATCGACTTCTATTCCCTTTGCGAGCACCATCTGCTGCCTTTTTTCGGCAAGGCCCATGTCGCCTATATCCCGCACCACAAAATCGTGGGAATTTCCAAACTCGCGCGGTTGGTCGATGTCTACGCGCGACGACTTCAGGTTCAGGAGCGACTGACAAACCAAATCGCCAACACGATCATGGAGAAACTCGATCCACTAGGGGTCGCCGTCGTGATCGAGGCCGAGCATCTTTGCATGCGGATGCGCGGCATACAAAAGCAGAACTCAATCGTGATCACGAGCACGTTGCTCGGGGCATTTCAAAACCGACAGGAAACGCGCAGTGAATTCATGACTCTCATTCGGCAAAAATATTAGCGAGAAGGCCATGGAAATAAGATTCAGAGACCGTCGCGCCGAAACCATGAAAAGTGATCTTCTCGTGCTTCCCGTGCACGAGAAGAAACTGGAGAACCCGACGATCCGCGCTATCGACCACCGTCTCAAGGGGAAACTCCGAGAACAGATCCGAAGGAGTAAATTTACTGGCTCTGAGGGCAGCACGCTGCTCTATGCAACCGCGGGGATGCTGCCGGCCTCCGCCATTCTTCTCCTTGGGATGGGCGTTGAGAAAGACATCGAAGGCCATACGTGGAGGAAAGCAGCCGCCCAGGCGAGAAAAGAAGCCTTAGCCGTTGGCGCCGAAGAGGTCGCTTTCCACTTCGCGCCCGATAAGGAACCGGCCGAGAACGCGGGTCGGGTGGCGGAAGGCATGCTGTTGGTTTCCTACCATTTCAATAAGTATCGCTCTAATTCAAGGTCCCCTGCAGACCTCAAGACACTTACCTTTTTCCGACCCGGGCTCACGGCAAACTCAACGATGCGCGAGGCCGTGCGCGTGGCGGAACAAACGGTTCCAGGAGTCTTTCTGGCGCGGGATCTTGTCAACGAACCCCCCTCCGTGACCAGCGCTCGTTTTCTCGGGGAGCAAGCGGAAAAGCATTGTCGCGGGCGGGGTCTTTCGGTGGAGGTGTGGGGCAAGAAGAAAATCGAAGCGATGAAGCTGGCGGGGCTGCTGGCCGTGAATCGGGGCAGTCACGAAGAACCTCGCTTCATCACCATACACTACAAACCAACACGAAACCCCCACAAGCGAGTGGCCTTGATCGGCAAAGGCATCACTTTCGATTCCGGCGGCCTGTCGCTCAAGACGGCAAAGTCGATGGAGACCATGAAGCTCGACATGGCCGGGGGCGCAGCCGTGATCGGCGCCATGAGCCGGTTGCCTTACCTCCGCCCTGATGTCGAGGTGGTGGGCTATATTCCCACAACGGACAACCTGCCGGGAGGGAATGCGCAGAAACCCGGCGATGTGATTCGTTACTTGAACGGTAAAACCATCGAGGTGCTCAACACGGACGCCGAAGGACGGCTGATTCTCGCGGACGCACTGGCGTTCGCGGCGAGGCAAAAACCGGATTATATGATTAACCTGGCGACTCTAACCGGGGCTTGCATGGTCGCGCTGGGACCCGACGTGGCGGGTCTATTCAGTAATCACCAACCGCTTGCCGACACCCTCCTCAACTGCGCCCGGGACACCGGAGAGAAGATGTGGCAACTGCCGCTGGTCAAGGAGTACCGCGAGACACTCAAGAGCGCCATCGCGGACATGAAAAACGTCGGCGGCGTGCATGGCGGCGCGATCACGGCGGCGCTCATCCTGCAAGAATTCGTCAATGATGTTCCGTGGGCGCATCTCGATATTGCCGGGCCGGCCTACACCGACGGGGAACACCCGATTTGTCCCAAAGGTGGAACCGGGTTCGGCGTTCGCACTCTGTTGAGGTTCCTTTCAACACTTTAAGGAGGCAGCAGTATGGGCAAGATCACTGAGGTCGGCGATAACAACTTTGACACGGAAGTGATTCAGTCTGAATTGCCGGTGTTGGTGGATTTCTGGGCGCCGTGGTGCGGCCCGTGCAAATCCATCGCGCCGATTGTCGAAGAACTCGCCGCTACCTATGAGGGAAGACTGAAGGTCGCAAAACTAAATGTCGATGATCACCCGGCCACCGCATCCCGCTTCGGCATCCGCGGCATTCCGAACCTGATTATTCTCAAGGGCGGTGCGGTAGCGGAACAAATCGTCGGTGCCGTGCCCAAGGCCAAGCTGGTGAGTGCCATCGAAAAAGCCCTGCAATAAGTTTCACGCACACCGAAGATCGCGGATTGAGGATTGAATATCCCAATCCTCAATCTCCAATCCTCAATGATCACTGTGCCGATCAGAAGATATAACGGCGCATGCTGACATTGATCATGATGCCGACGGCGAACATCATTGAGGCCAAGGACGAACCACCGTAGCTGAACATCGGCAGTGGCACTCCGACGACGGGCATGAGCCCCGTAACCATGCCGACGTTGATCACGACGTGCCAGAACAAAATCGAAACCATGCCAAACACCAGCAGGGCACCGAAACGGTCCTTGGCCCGTTCCACGAGCCTTAAGGCATAAAGGATCATGATGAAGTAGAGCGCGAGCAGCAAAGAACAACCGACAAACCCCCATTCCTCTGAGAAGACCGCAAAAATGAAGTCCGTGTGCTGGGCCGGCAGAAAATCCAGGCGGTTTTGCGTTCCGTTCAGATATCCCTTGCCAAAAAGTTGACCCGAGCCAATGGCGATCTTTGATTGGATCACATGGTATCCCGCTCCCAGCGGATCGAGATCGGGGTCAAGGAAAGTTAAAATTCGCTGACGTTGGTAGGGTCTTAAAAAGTGCCAACCCACCGGGAGACTGGCTAGCCCGGCGCCCACCAGGCAAAGAAATGATTTTGGCCGCAGCCCGCCCATCAAGACCATGCTGAGAAAAACAAGGGCAAGAATAATGGCTGTTCCAAGATCCGGCTGGATTAATGTCAAAACCACCAGCGGTGTCATCAAGGCGAAAGGCACCCACAGATCCGACAACCGATAACCGCGCGTGGGTTCGTCCTCCTGGAGGTATTTTGCCATGACTAGGACGATCGCCACTTTGGCGGGCTCCGAAGGCTGCAGCCTGAACAAGCCGAGATCGATCCAACGCTGCGAGCCTCCCCCGGAATGGCCGAAGAACAGCACTAGGAAAAGCAGGACCAAAATGACCGCATATGCGGGATACGCGAGTCTGTCCATGTAGTGGTAGTCGAACGAGATGGCCGTAAACAGCATGATCGTCCCCAGCCCCAACCACAGCAACTGGCGGGAAGGCAGAGCTCCCGCATGTTCTTCCCCAATATTGAAGTTAGCGCTATAGATCGTCACGATGCCGAG
>JBFJTQ010000170.1:0-6084 GCA_041625275.1 Binatia bacterium
GTCTCCGGATCGATCTCGACTTCGACGGAGGTGGCAGACGGGAACCAGTACTCCGTGCACTTTTCAGACTGGCCGGTTTCCGGATCTATAGGGATCGCCTCTGGCTGGCACACGGCCTCCGCCGTGAGCGTCGTGCCGAGGCTACCGAACTTGGCTAGAAAAGCTTGGCTGATCGTCAGCCCGCGTTCTTCGGAGCCGCCCACATAGATCCGGCCGCCGCTGGCGACCAAATCATCCGCGTTCACTTCCAGTTTTTTTGCCACAACCTGAAACAATTCGGCCTTGACCTTCGCAGCAGCGAGGCGAACGGCGTTGCCCATATGATAGGTGGATCGGCTGCCCGCGGTGATGGTGTCATAGGGCGTAATATCCGTATCGGGTTGGACGACATGCACTTGATCGAAGGACACCCCCAGTTCTTCGGCGACGATCTGCCCCATCATGGTTTCCGAGCCCTGTCCCATCTCCACGGTGCTGCTCAACACATTGACCGTTCCGTCCGCGTTCATCATTACGATGGCGCCCGAGATAGACGGCGTCAACACCGCCTTGACCCCCGCAGCGATTCCTCTGCCTCGTAGTTTTGTGCCGCCTTGCGCCGGCCTCGGCCTAGACCAACCGACCGCATCGGCGGCTTCCTGAATCGATTGTTTGACACCGAAGGATCTGACGGGCGTACCCGTTGCAAACTTTTCGCCTTCCTCCAAGGCGTGTTTCATACGGAACTCAAAAGGGTCCGCGCCGATGGCCCGCGCGATGATGTCCATTTGCGAGTCATAGGCCCAAATGACCTGCGGCACGCCAAACCCCCGAAAGGCGCCGGCGGGTACGTGGTTCGTATAGACGCAATAGGAATCGATCCAAACGTTGGGAATCCGGTAGGGTCCGGCCGACGTATAGCCCGACTTATGCACGATCCGCGGCCCGATCTCTGCGTACGCTCCCGTATCCCAATAAACCTGGCATTTCCGAGCCGTAATAACCCCGTTCTTGACTGCGGACTTGATCTTGGCGATCACTTTGTGCTTCGTGATCGTCAGAAACTCCTCTTCCCGCGTCAGCGCATAACGTACGGGCTTCTTGGTGATCAGGGCCAGCGCCGTGACCAAGGGCTCCAGCTTGGCATAGAGTTTTGCTCCATAGCCGCCCCCAAGGTACGGGATACGCACGCGAATGCGGTTCATCGGAATGCCGAAGGTTTGCGACAACTCCGTGCGAACGTAGGACGGAGTCTGGCTCGCGCTCCAGACGTTGACGCGTTGGTTTTCGTCCAGATAAACCAGCGTCACATGAGGCTCCAACGGCATATGCTGTGCCGGCGGTGAACTGAATGTGTCTTCGAAAACTTGGTCGGCCTCGGCGAACGCTCTGTCCACGTCGCCGGTGCGCAGTTTAAAGTGGTAGCAAATATTGGATTGCTGCCCCGCTTTAACGTGGGCAAGATCCGCAAATGCCTTTGCCGGTCGATGCTGTTCATGAACTAGCGGTGATTCCGGCCGAATGGATGCGAGGACATCGAGTACCGCCGGCAGCGGGTCATACTCCACCTCGACAAGCTGCAGGGCGTCTTCGGCCGTGCGTTTGTCTCGCGCAGCAACGGCAATCACCGGATCACCGACGTAACAGACTTTGTCGACCGCCAAAATCGGCTGATCTCGAAAGGCCGGTCCGAAATAGGGATCGACGCCCGGCATCTTGGCGATATCGGCTCCCGTCAGAACGGCGGCAACGCCGGGGAGATTTTCGGCCTTCGACTTGTCCACGCGCACGATGCGCGCGTGGGCGTAGGGGCTCCGCAACACCGCAACGTGAAGCATCCCGGGCATTTCGATATTGCCGACGTGGAGCGCCTGCCCGGTGACCTTCTGGTGACCGTCTTTGCGAAAAACCGATTGCCCTACGACCGCGAAGTTCTCCACTCCATCACCTTCCGGCTGACCCACTGCCGTTTAACTGGGCGATCGCCCGGTTTACGAAAACTCGTACCATCTGCCGCTTGTACCACTCCGAGCCGCGGAAATCAGAAAACGGCGCGATCTGTTCGTCGGCGGTTTGCAGAATGCGTTCGATAAGAGAGTCATCGAGACTCTGATCCCGAACGAACTCCAAGCCGCGAACCAGCACTGGTGTGGACGCGACGCCGCTGAACGCCAGGCGAAGCTCGTTGCAACGCCCATTTTGCTTGGACAGCAAGGCAGCGACACCAAGACAAGGCCAGTCGTTGGCCGAAAGCGTGCTGTAGCGCAAGTACACAGCTTTGGCGCCTGGAGGCATCGGGGGAATCTTGACTTCGACCAAGATCTCCGCCGGTTGGAGCGCGGTTTCATACATGCCGCGAAAAAAATCTCGCAGCGGGATAACGCGCGAACCGTTCGACCCGTATACCGTTGCTTCCGCGCCGAGAATGAGCAACGGCGGCGGCGGGTCGAGTCGATAGTCGGCATGCGCCAGATTGCCGCCCACCGAAGCCGTCTCTCTCACTCGGACATTACCGATTTTGCTAAATGCTTCGGCGACCACCGGGTGAGCGCTGCGAACTAGCGGCGACAGCTCGATGGACCGGTGCGTCGCAAGCGCTCCGATATGCAACCCGTCCCGCTCCTCCTTGATCTGGTTGAGCCCCGGAATTGTTTGCAGGTCCACCAGGTAGGGGTAATACACCGTTCTTTGCTTCATCAAGATGACGAGCGTGGTTCCGCCCGCTATGGGACGAGCTTCGTCGCCGTGTTTCGCCAGAAGGTCGCTTGCCTCGGCGAGTGAGCGCGGTCGCAATAGATCAAAGCAACGTATGGTCATGGCTATATCGCACGCAAGCTTGATGTTTCTTCTAACCTCGTTATTTCTCAGATGTCAAGTTATGAGCGAGAATGAGTCGTTGTCATTCACAGTCGCATGGACTAAACGACCGGCCCCTCGACGGTCAGATATGCGGAGAATTCACGGGGATCGTTGAAACAACGTATGCCCGCTCAAATACGGACTGTTCAGCGCCATGTTCGGTCAATTATCTTGAACATCGAGAACTGCAATTGCAGGTGGCTCATGGCCTAAACGTAGAAAAACCAGAGCTACGGCTCGCAAAGCAGCTCGGCACCCGAGTTCTTTGAAACTCGCCTGTTATGGTCATGAATAGAAACTCACATATTCACACCGTGAGCCGGTTGGCGGGGATGCTGGAAAAACATGGCCTAAGTTTTTATGTTTGTCGCATTCGGATTGACACTTAAAGGCTTCGCGGATAGCTTGGCAGGAAAAACAAACCAGGCTCATGACCTGAATGGAAAGCGAGGTCTCTATGTCCGAGGCAACCGTCACCAAACTCCGCGAAGAAATTGCGACCTGCACGCGTTTGCTCGTGATGCACGGCGTTATGGATTTCAGCGGTCACGTCAGTGCCCGCATACCTGGAACGGATCGAATTCTTCTCCAGCCAAAGGACACAAGCCGCGTCGCCCTCAAGGCAGACGACCTCCTCGTAATCGACCTCAACGGCAATATTTTGGAAGGTCACGGCACGCCGCCGCTGGAAACTGCTCTGCACACGACCATGTACCGCGCCCGTCCCGATGCTCGCGCCGTATGCCACGGCCACCCGTCTATCTCCACCCTCTTCTCCGTAGTGGAACGCCCCTGGATGGCCGTGCGTAATTTTGCTTACCGCTTCACTGAAATCCCGGTACATTCCGACACCACTCATATCCGCACCGAAGAACAAGGACGCGCAGTCGCGGCGGCGCTAGGGAAACAAAGTATCTGCCTTCTGCGCGCACATGGGACGGTAGCCGTCGCTGCAAGCGTCCAGGAACTTTTCATGGACTGCCTCGACTTTGAAGAAAACGCGCGTAGTCTGCTTTATGCCAGCAGCCTCGGTACCGTGCTCCCGCTCAAGAGCAATGAAGTTCAGGAGCTGCGCGCAAGCTACGGCCGGGGCGAATCGCGAGCGGCGAAAGTCTGGGAGCACTGTATGCACAAGGCTCGCTTGACGGGAGCGCTGTAATCCGGAAACCGCCCGCAGGGAAACAAGAACGATTGTCTGACTCGATTTCGCTTTTCCTGGAAATCTCCGGCGGTCCGCTCGTATTGGCCGGTAGATAGCTACTAATCGGTCTGGCCAATCGACCACCTGCTTTCAGCGTGTCGGGAATTGGGAACGATTCGCAAGGGTTTCGGCACCATCGGAAGCAGGCCTCTGATTGCTTTGGCCACGAAGTTAAATCTTTTATGTCTCTGCTCATTCCAGCCGAGCCCATAAGCTTCACGCAGCTTCTCAGGCAACAGACCAGCAGTCACAAAACGAAAAAAGGGGCCGGCAGGCTTCAAAATCCACGGATTCGGATGGAGGATGTCCATCGCGAGAGAGCGGGCCGCCGGTCCCACAGTAATCTCGCTTCCCGTGAGCATGCGCTCTATATAGGCATCAAAATCGGCCCAAGATGAGGGGACCAGTGAATCAGGGATCTCAAACAAGTGAGCCAGCTTCCTGCTGTCCTCGTAGTAATGCGACTTTTCGTCAGGCGTGAGCGCTTTGACGAAAAGATCGTAGGCCACGATTGCCGAATCGATCAAAGTGGCGTGGACCCAGAGCAGTAGTTGCGGGTCGAGAGCATCATATGGCGTCCCCGCCGGCAACGATTCCTGCGATGTCACCACTCCTTGAACCCTTCGGTGAACGTTTTTTACCCGTTCCACCGCGGCGCCCGCCTTCGGCACCTCGTCAAAGACGATTGACCACATCGTGCTCATGGTCCGGTGCAAACGCCCCAGGGGATCGTCCTTGAAGTGGCTGTGTTCCGCCACCCCGATGGCGACCTTGGGGTGGGCGAGTTGCATGAGGAGCGCTCGCCCGCCCGCCAGAAGTAACGCCATCTCGCGGTTCACCCGCCAGATCATCGTGTCGGGGGAGAAAAAGCCCGCGCCATTTTGATGACCAGAGTTGTCTTCTTTCCCTCGCATGACCTACCGCAGACCGAAGTAACTTCATCCATCAGGCAGGCTAAGCAATGGCAGCCTTAAGTTCACCGCAGAGGCAATGTCTTCAAAAGTACTGGAGCGGGCCAAATTCGCTCTGTAGGTACTCATAAAAACCTGCACAAGAACATTAGAGTGTTACCGTCAGCACACGCACCTACATGATGAAGCTGCCCGCAAAATAGAACGCTTGTCACTCAGGAGAGCGCTCCGGAGCGGGTAGAATCCACCAGACGAGGGCGCCTAGAACAGCGGAGCCGATCCCTGTCGAGATATAGAGGATATCGACATTGGCATGATCCAAGAGCCATCCGGATACTAGGTTCGACGCAATCCCAGCCATTCCGACTCCAACCATCGATAAGACCCCCTGCGCCGTGGACCGGAGTTTCTGCGGAGCGATGGCGTCAAGATAAAGCGGTCCGCCCATCAAGAGGCCCACGACTGTTACTCCATGAAGCATTTGCACGAAAGCCAGAAGTTGAAGGTCGCTAGTGAGGGCGCAGAGGATCCAGCGCAACCCGCTGGCAAAAACCCCGACCCCGAGCAGGCCCCGCGCGCCCATGCGCTTGAGGCCGCTGCCGGTCGCCAAAATCAGCGGAATCTCGACAACGAGCATGTAGAGCCACATGCTGCGGATCGTTTCCACATCACCGCCCCGCGCTCGCACGAAGATGGGAAAAAGCCACATCGGCCCATGGGAAAGGAGATAGGCGCCGAAAGCGAAGAAGAGAAAGCGGATGTATGCGGCGTTTCTCAATAACGACTTCCAGTCACCCCGGTGCGCCCGCAGCGAGACGGCTCCTTCTCGCGGCAGGAACAGACCCAGCAATGCCGACACTGAAATGAGACTCGCGGCGACGACGAACATGATTTCTAACCCCGGTTCGGAAATTCCATCACTGCCAGGGACCAGCCCGTAGATCCTCTGATAGCGGGTGAGAATCCACGGGAAGATAATAACCAGAAGAAGATACCCCACGGTTCCCCAGACCCGCACGAATCCAAAAGCGTACGGGCCGGCATCACGAAGAATCGCGAGCGTGACGGAAATCGTAACGGGTAGGACTGCCGTGCTAAAGAGAGCAACGGCTGCGGTGGCGAGCAATATGGCGA
>JBFJTQ010000171.1:0-6074 GCA_041625275.1 Binatia bacterium
GATAGTGCCCTCTTGTTCTGACACGACGACGGCGACCGCGTCGGTCTCTTCGGTGACCCCGATGGCCGCGCGGTGACGCGTCCCCATGGTGGTGCGCAGATGTGGGTTTGCGCTCAGCGGTAGCACACAGCGCACGGCCGTGACCCGCCCCTTTTGAATGACGAGCGCCCCATCATGGATGGGCGACGTTGGTAAAAAAACGCTTTCCACAAGCTCGCGACTCACGCGCGCATCGAGGCGAGTGCCGATCTCCATGAATTCGTTCAAGCCCACCTCGCGTTGGAATACGACCAGGGCGCCGATGCGGCGGGCGGCCAAAGTTTGAATCGCCTCGGCAACCTCCTCAATCACATCCTCCTGTCGCACCACCGCTCGCTCTGAAGCGAAAAGCGGCGCAGCGCCGACCTGGGTCAAGGCGCGACGGATGTCGCTTTGAAAGATGACGATAATAATGAGTATGAGCGAGGCCAAGAAGTTGTCCAGGATCCAGCTCAGGGTGAACAGGCCCAGGGCGCGGGAAAAAACATAGGCCATGGCGAGAATGGCCAGGCCGATGATCATCTGCATGGCCCGACTCCCACGCAGCATCTGCAACAGCCGATAGACGAGGAACGTGATGATCCCGATATCCAAACCGTCCTGCCAGCGCAGTTGACCGATCATTTCAGCCATGTTGCCTCTGCCCCGTTGCATCCGTCGCGCCATACCGGATTGCGTCGACGATTCGCAGCGCCCGCCACGTCTCCTTGACGTCATGCGCCCGGACGATATTAACACCCGCCAGAACCGCCGCGCTTGCGACGGCGAGGCTCCCCTCCATGCGATCCTCGGGGTCGAGATTGAGAATCTTGCCGATAAAGGCTTTGCGTGAGACCCCCAGGAGAATGGGCTGCCCTAGCGAAGTCAAGCTCGATAGTTCTCTAAGTAAAGTCAAATTGTGCTCCACGGTCTTGCCAAAGCCGATGCCGGGATCGATGATCACATTGTCTCTCGAAATCCCGGCGTCCCTGGCGAGTCGGATTTGAGCGGCGAGGAAATCCCGCACCTCGCAAACCACGTCGTCATAACGCGGCTCAACTTGCATCGTGCGGGGGACGCCTTGCATGTGCATCAGCACGACGGGGACCCGTTCGGCGGCGATCAAAGAAACCATTTCTGGATCGAATCTCAATGCGCTGATGTCATTGACGATATCCGCCCCTTCATCCAGCGCCGCCGCGGCCACCTGGGCCTTATAGGAGTCGATGGAAATGGGAACACTGGAAACCTTGCGCAAGCCTCGAATGACGGGAATTACCCGGTCGAGTTCTTCCTCCAGGAAAACCGGTTCGGCACCCGGTCGCGTTGATTCGCCGCCGATGTCGATAATGTCCGCACCGGCTTGCGCCATAGCGATGCCCTCCGCCACCGCCTCGGACGGATCAAACAGTCTCCCGCCAGCGAAAAATGAATCAGGCGTAACGTTGATGATGCCCATGAGAACGGTCCGTCGTTCCATGTCGATGGACCCGTGGCGCGTCTTAAGAATTTTTCGGCGTGGAGCTTCGATTGTCACAGCACTGGAAAGCACCCTAGACTTGGGTCAAAAGTCCACTCTTGCGGCCGCACCCGGTAATCACCGAGTGGTTCTTCTTGTGTTAGCGGATCTCCGATACACGGAAACCGATTCGCCTTTTCCCTTACGACGAAACCCAAACCCGCAGGCGGTATGAAAACCTATTGGGATGGACGGTAGAAATCTGAGGGCTACTCGCCCAGAGCTAATACTGAACTACGCCGCGGCGGAAGCCGTCGGAGTCAACGGATCGCCTCCATTTCCGTGGAAGCCTCTTACGATGGCGTCGATCTCCGAGCCATCCAAGACCTCTTTCTCGAGCAGCGCCTCGGCGACCTTGTGAAGAAGTTCGAGATTGCTCTCTAACAATTCTTTGGCCCGCTGATAGCTCTCTTGGATAATGCGCCTGACCTCGGCATCGATCTCGACGGCCGTGCTCTCGGAATAGTCTGCCGTTTGAGTAAAATCCCGTCCCAAAAAGATTTCTTCTTCCTTCTTGCCAAAGGTCATCGGGCCGAGTTTTTCGCTCATGCCCCACTCACAAACCATGCGGTGTGCGAGTTCGGTCGCCTTTTCGATATCGTTTCCCGCCCCCGTGGTCATATGATTCAGCACCAGTTCCTCGGCCACGCGACCGCCAAACAAGATGGCGAGGTTATTCATCAAGTAATCCTTGGGGTAGGTGTGCTTTTCATCGATCGGCAGCTGCTGCGTTAGACCCAACGCCATGCCGCGGGGGATGATGGTTACCTTATGAATCGGATCGGCGCCCGGTAACAACTTTGCGACCAAAGCGTGGCCCGCCTCATGATACGCCGTGTTACGCTTTTCTTCATCGCTGATAATCATGCTCCGCCGCTCGGCGCCCATCATCACCTTATCCTTGGCAAGCTCGAAGTCGTGCATGTCGACCTTGTCCTTGTTGTTGCGGGCTGCTAACAAGGCGGCTTCGTTAACCAGGTTCTCGAGGTCGGCGCCGGCAAATCCAGGAGTGGCTCGTGCCAGCACGGCGATGTCGACATCCGGCGCCACGGGGACCTTCCGTGTGTGCACATGCAAAATACCCTCGCGCCCTTTGACGTCCGGTCTGGGAACCACGACTCGACGGTCAAAGCGTCCGGGCCGCAGCAAGGCAGGGTCGAGAACATCGGGCCGGTTCGTCGCAGCGATCAAAATGACCCCTTCGTTGGCCTCGAATCCGTCCATTTCCACGAGCAGCTGGTTCAATGTCTGTTCCCGCTCGTCATGCCCGCCTCCGAGGCCCGCTCCGCGATGCCGGCCCACAGCGTCGATTTCGTCAATGAAGATGATGCACGGAGCGTTCTTTTTGCCTTGGACAAACAAGTCCCGCACCCGCGACGCGCCCACGCCGACGAACATTTCAACGAAGTCAGAACCGCTGATGCTGAAGAAAGGCACCCCGGCTTCCCCCGCAATGGCGCGGGCAAGAAGCGTCTTACCGGTTCCCGGAGGGCCGACGAGCAAGCAACCCTTCGGAATGCGCCCGCCGAGTTTCGTGAATTTCTTGGGGTCTTTGAGAAACGCGATAATTTCTTGGAGATCGTCCTTTGCCTCATCCACGCCGGCCACGTCGGAAAAAGTCACCCGATGCTGGTTTTCGGTCAGCAGCTTTGCGCGGCTCTTGCCGAACGACATCGCCTTGCCGCCGCCAACCTGCATCTGGCGCATGAAAAAGATCCACACACCGATGAGGAGGAGCATGGGGAACCAGTTGACCAGTAGCACCATGTACCAAGGGGATTCATCCTCGGGCTTGGCGGCGATTTTTACCTTCTTATCTCGCAGACTCCTCACCAGGTCGGGATCGTCAGGGGCGAAGGTGCGGAAGCGCTCGCCGGTCTTGAACTTGCCGTGAATATTGTGGCCTTGGATGGTGACTTCTTGCACCTCCCCGCGCTCGACCGACCCCAAGAACTCGCTGAATACGATCTCGGGATCCCGGCCGGCCTGTTTACTGAAGATGCTGAAGACACCCAGAAGAACGAGCAGAAGGACTAACCAAAGCGCAATCTGTTTAGAAGATTGACTCAACCAATTCCTCCATATCGAATGCCATGCTGGAAACCAGAAAAGTCTAACACACGCAACCAGTTAGATCAACATAGCACTTCTATATTCAAGAGCGGATCGGAACCGCTTTGAGGCGCAAAATCACGTTTGTCCGGGCGCCAATCTTGGCGACTTCGCTGCGCCCGTAACCGGGTATCCAGAGCACCTCTTTTCCCATCACCAGCAGCGGCAGCGAAGCCCTTACCGACAAAGGGATTTTATTATCAATAAAGAGATCTTTTACTTTCTTGTGCCCTACCATGCCCAACGGTCGAAATCGGTCCCCGGCGCGAAAATTGCGAAAAAGCAAAGGCTCAAATATGTGAGCCGCATCTAAGATAGCTTCCATCAGGCTGTCAGGGAATGCTGCCGGTGCAGACGCGACTCGCGTGCTTTCGATGGTCAACCCGGCTTCGCCAATTCGGAGATCTTGCCCGATTCGGAGATCATAGGAATAACAGAGCCCCGTGAGACTGACGGAAGACCTTTCCAATCTCATCGTGTCATATTCTCGCACCAACTGCCAACCGCCGGGAAGCGCAAGACCCCCTTGGGGCGGGCCTTCTGCGATAAAATTCAGCGAGGCTTCGATATGATCGAAATCGATGCCCCGCAGATGTCGCCTGGTTTCTTCGATCCAACGACGGAGCATCAGCCTTTGCATCGCCTTTTCCTGGCTGAGAAACGGCTCCCGCAACAATCCCCTGCGCGCACGAACCTTGTTCAGCTCGTCACCGGCGAGACGTTCCAGGAGACGGCTTTCATCCCGGATGATCTTTGCTTGTTCACTCAACCGCCGCGGCAGGTTTGAATCGATTCTCCGGCTTAGCCGGGGCAATAAGTCCAGGCGAACCCAATTGCGCAGCAGGGACACATCTTGGTTCGTTTGGTCGAGACAATAATTCAGTTGTTTTTCTCTCAAGAATTCAAGAACTTCAGCCTTTGAGACACCGAGCAAGGGGCGAATGATTTGAACGCCATTTACTCCGCCCTCCGGACCTGCGCCCAGGGGGCGGATCGCCGCCATCCCCGCCAACCCCTTTCTGCCGGAGCCCCGCAGTAGCCGCATCAAAAAAGTCTCCGCCTGGTCGTCCAATGTGTGCGCCGTGGCAACCTTTCCAAGACCACGCTCGCCAGCTACCGCCGCCAGAAACCGGTACCGCTCCTCGCGCGCCAGAGCTTCCAGGTTGCCTCTGCCCGCCGTTGTGCGCATTTGCGGCAGATCCACCTCCTTCAGATGAAAGGGCAAACCCAGATTTTCCGCAAGGCGGGCAACGAACTCAGCGTCCCGCTTTGCCTCCTCGCCCCGAATTCCATGCTGCAAATGCCCCACTTCCAAGTGGAGAGCGAACTGCGGCGCGAGCTGCTGCAAAAGATGCAGCAGCGCCACCGAGTCCGGCCCCCCGGAAACGGCCACAAGGACACGGTCGCCCGGCGATAAAAGACCTTGCCTGTGAATGAAGTTCACAACCTCGCTGAGGATTTTCACCTTATTAAAACTCTGCTCACTTCAGCCACGCAAATCAAGCATTGCCCTGTGTCAGACAACGTGCGTGAGTACAAGTCAAGTGTCTTTATCACAAGTAGATTATTAGAGCTGCTTGTACTCGCTACCAGATACGTATATTTTATGGCCATGAGGACAAAAGTCACAAAACGTGGGCAGGTTTCCGTGCCCTCACAAGTCAGGAAAGAGCTTCACATCGGCCCCGATACCACGCTGGAATGGGTGGTTGAGGGCGCCACGGCAAGAGTCATACCCATACCGCCGGATCCAGTAGGGGCCTTTCGCGGATCCGGGAAAAAGGGACTGGTTAAGCAACTTTTGAAAGAGCGGCGGCGGGACCGGCGAAGTGAAGATGCCTCCTAAGAGCCGCTACGTCCTCGACTCATCCGCCCTTCTTACGCTGCGCGGCGACGAACCTGGCGCGAACAGGGTTGAGTCGCTTCTTTCGCAGGCGACAAAAAACCAGTGCCAGCTGCTCATCTCATTCATGACCAGAATGGAACTCCTTCACCTGCTGTCGCGCCATGAGGGTGAGTCTGCGGCTCGTGATGCGCTGCTTTTAATCGACTCATTTCCCGCGAAATGGATTTCCTGCGAACCTCGCATTCTCGAAGCCGCAGCCGCTATCAAGGCGCGCGGCAAATTATCCGTCGCCGACAGTTGGATTGCAGCCACCGCAGCAGTCTATGGAGCAACGCTGATCCATAAAGACCCCGAATTTACGTCCCTCAAAGAGATCAGCAAGGAGTCCGTCAAATGAGGGACCGCTCCTCACCGCAAATGCCCTTGTGTTCAAGTTGGGAATCTTTAACCTCCCCGCTTACCGGTGGTGAAAGCTCATCGACCTCACCACGGCCCCCGTGGCGACAATGATGTCGGTCACTCGCTTGATCAACTCACCATCCCGCGCAGTGAGATTCTCTGCCACGGCTTGGGCTATGC
>JBFJTQ010000172.1:0-6073 GCA_041625275.1 Binatia bacterium
AACCAGCTACTCGCGGAAATGGATGGGTTTGATCCGAATCAGGGAGTGATCATCATGGCGGCGACGAACCGGCCGGAAATTTTAGACGCGGCTCTGATGCGCCCAGGGCGGTTTGACCGGCAGGTTTTAGTGGACCGTCCCGATGTCAAGGGACGGGAAGCGATTCTTCGCCTGCACGCCAAGAAGATAAAAATGTCTCCGACTGTGGATATCGCCCAAATTGCGGCCAAGACCCCGGGATTCGTCGGAGCGGATTTGGCCAATATTGTAAATGAGGCGGCTCTGCTTGCCGCTCGCCAGGGCAAAGACGCGGTGGAAACTGGTGACTTCGATGAAGCGATCGAGCGCGTAATCGCCGGTTTGCAGAAAAAGAGCCGTGTCATGAATCCGAGGGAGAAAAAAACTGTCGCCTATCATGAGGCGGGTCACGCGTTAGTCGCGGAACTAGTTCCCGGCGCGGACCCGGTCGCGAAGATATCCATCATCCCGCGCGGCGTTGCGGCTCTCGGATATACGCAGCAACTGCCGACCGAAGATCGCTATTTGATGACGCGGTCCGAGTTGTTGGCACGGATCTATGTGCTCCTCGGTGGGCGGGTGGCGGAGGAGATGATTTTCAGCGATGTGTCCACCGGTGCGCAGAACGATCTGCAGAAAGCCACAGAGATCGCCCGCACCATGGTGACACAATTCGGGATGAGCGAGCGTTTGGGCCTGGTTGCACTCGAAGGCTCCCGCGCCCCTATGTTCTTACCCGTGTCGGGGCAGGGCCAGAGAGAATACAGCGAGGAGACGGCGCGGATCGTCGATGAAGAGATCAAAAGGGAGTTGTCGGACGCGCATCGTAAGGTGAGAAATTGCCTTTCCTCTCATCGTGAGGCACTGGAAAGGCTGGCAAAGCTCTTGCTCGAAAAAGAGGTTGTCGAACGTCCTCAACTTCAGGAGATCCTTGAGAGCACCAACATGCATCGTCCCGGTGGGGAGGAGCAGGCCGGGGTGGCGAGCGAATCGCCCCTAGCGGATGACCATAAGGGTTAGGGGGTGGCTAAGTACCGTCTTGAGTCGAGCACCCCGCCATGTGACTGGGAAATTCCGGTTAAGTTCTCGGCAAGATCGAGACGGCTTTTGACATAAAATCATAATTTCAGCGGAGCCATAGGGTCGCGGCACGAACAGAAGATTTGGAAGCGCGGAGGCTTTCGTTCAATGTGCGGAGATGAGATGTTTGAGCGATCGACACAGCTCCGCGAAAAACTGGTTTAAGGGACAAGGAGGTTTGCTATGGCAATCGATCCAGTCTGCAAAATGAACGTAGACGAAGGCAAGGCGGCGGCGACGGCGACCTATAACGGCAAGACGTATTATTTTTGCTGCGTGCCGTGCAAAGAGAAATTCGCCAAAGAGCCGCAGAAATTCGTCTCTGCGTAACTTTGCGTATTTTTCGATCGAGCGCGAATCTTGTTGAGACTCTGGCGGAGCTGAGCGGTCGAGGGCGCCACTAGCGTTGCCGTTGAGTCCGTGGGAACCGGAGAGCTGGTCCGCGGTTGAAGACCTTCATGTCGCTGGACCTTTTTTTGGCAGGAGGTTGAAGACTGTTGTCGAAGCGAATCACAGAACGCTTGTCGTTGCAATTTCTCGGGGCAGCCGGTGGCGTTACGGGCTCGAAGTTTCTCGTCACCTTCGGGGCGCAACAAATTCTCGTGGATTGCGGTTTATTCCAGGGCTTGAAAGAACTCCGGCTGCGCAACTGGTCGCCGCCGCCGATCGATGTGGAAAAACTAAGCAGCATTGTTCTTACACATGCGCACATCGATCACTCGGGTTATTTGCCTCGGCTGGTGGCGCAGGGATACAGCGGCCCCGTATACGCCACACCGGCGACGTGTGATTTGCTGAAAGTTATGCTGCTCGATGCGGCCTATCTGCAGGAGGAGGAGGCCCGTTACGCAAATAAGAAGGGATACTCCAAGCATAAGCCAGCCTTGCCCTTGTACACGGTCGAAGATGCGACAAGGGCGCTGCGCTTGCTGCGACCGACGAAAAACCGTGAGGAGGTCCAAATGCCCGGGGACGGCATGTGGCTGCGCTTTACCCGCGTCGGCCATATCCTAGGGGCCGCGGCTGCGCGTATCGGGTATGACATGGGGAGTCACAAGAAGTACCTCGTCGATTCCGGCGATCTGGGTCGCTATAGGCGGCCCATTCTCAAAGATCCCGACTCCGTAACTGGCGGGGATTGGCTCATGGTCGAGTCGACGTATGGCGATCGACTCCATCCCCCCGCGCCGGAAGGCGAACTGGCGCAAATCATTGCTGAAGTTATGGATGAAAGCGGGTGTCTCATCATTCCTTCTTTCGCCATCGGGAGAACGCAAGAGCTGATTTACACGATTCGAAAACTGGAGGACGAAAACAAAATTCCCTCGGTGCCCCTGCATGTGGATAGTCCGATGGGGATCAATGCGACGGAGATTTACTGCAATCACACCGAAGAGCACGATCTCGACATGCAGCTTCTAGCGGACGAAGAACGCTGCCCGCTGCGCAGCCAGCAGTTCTTCATTCATAGAACGCAGGAAGAGTCCAAGGCGATTAACAATCTCAAGGGGCCGTTTGTCCTGATAACCTCAAGCGGAATGGCGACCGGCGGTCGTGTGCTTCACCATTTGCGACAGCGGCTGCCGGATCCCAAAACGACGGTGCTATTTGTAGGCTATCAGGCGGAAGGCACCCGCGGCCAAGTTCTTCAGCAGGGAGCGAAAGAAGTGAAAATGTTCGGCCAGGTGGTTTCCGTTCGCGCCAAGATCAAGACCATCGATGGTTTCTCGGCGCACGCGGATCAGGCGGAGATCATGCGTTGGCTGCGGGGCTTTGAAGAGGCGCCGCGTAAAACTTACGTCGTGCACGGCGAACCGAAGGCTTCGGCGGCTCTTGCGCAGCATATTTCAGAAACGCTTAACTGGAAGGTGGAAATCCCCAAGTACGGAGAGAAAGTGACCTTGGGCTGATTAGTGCGCGGAGGATTCCCTTAAGTGAATGGCCTGATTCGATTGCCTCGGCGGCCTCGACGCCTTCGCGGTTGGCAACATGGAAACCTGAAGAGCCCCTTTTTATAGGAGTTTGTGCATAGAGCGGCGGTATTCTTGATATGGCAATCTTAAAGGTGGAAAACCTGAGCAAGACGTATAAGGACGTCAGAGCTCTGGATCAAGTTAGTTTTGAGTTCGAAAAGGGAATTCTCTCCTTCTTGGGCCCGTCGGGCTGCGGCAAGACGACGCTGCTCAGATCTATTGCGGGCCTCGAGGTACCGGATACGGGGTCTATTTCCATCGCCGATAAAATCCAGACCTCGATCGGGCAAGGTATACTCGTGCCGCCCTACGCGAGGGCCATCGGGTTTGTTTTTCAAAACTACGCGCTATGGCCTCACATGAGCGTGTACAAGAACGTCGCCTTCGGCCTGAGACTGCGCAAAATCTCGGACCACGAGGTCCGGCGCCGAGTTTTGTCGGCGCTGGAGTTGGTCGGGTTGCAGGGGCGAGAGGACCGTTATCCGTCGCAGTTGAGCGGCGGGCAGCAGCAGAGAGTCGCGTTGGCGCGCAGCCTCGCTCTGGAGCCGCGCTTGATCTTACTCGACGAGCCGTTGAGCAATTTGGACGCAAAGTTAAGAGAGGAAATGAGGACTGAGCTAAAGAAACTCATCAAGAAGGTTGGAATCAGCGCGCTCTATGTCACCCATGATCAGGAAGAAGCTTTCACCATCTCCGATGCGGTCATCGTAATGGAGGCTGGTAAGGTTTTGCAGTACGACGCACCAGATGAGATCTACAACCGGCCGGCGCATCCGTTCGTCGCCTCTTTTATCGGGCATTCAACCCTGGTGGACGGCCAGGTGATCCAGGTTGAAGGCGAAACATGTCTGGTGAAGATTCCGGACTTCGACGGCGCGACGCTGGTGTCGCCGGCCCCCAAGCGCACTAGCGCCGGAGCGGCGTGTAAAGTCGTCATCCGCACCGGCGAAATCAAGCTTAGCAATGAAGGGTTCCCCGACGGAACGATGAATGTCCTGGAAGGATCCATGACCAGCCGCGATTTCCGCGGCGGTTTGACCGATCATCGCGTTCAAGTCGGCGCCAAGGAGATTGTCGTAACATCCCATAAGCTATGCCCGATGATTCGAATTAATACCGACGGTGGGAGGATGTTTCTCGCTATCGATAAATCGGCGATCAGCATTATCGTTAACCCTTAGCGCTCTTGGTCGGTTTGGGCTACGGGGTCCTTAAGATTCGGAGCAACATTACGTTCAGCTTAAACTCGTTAAAAATTGCCTATCGCCAGGGCACCATCGTGCCATTGTTGGGCAGCGTCATCGCGGGGGCGGCGATTATTACCCCGGTGGTCATCGTGTTGTTGAAGAGTCTGACCACGGGCAGGTTGGGCGCCGACGTTGGTTTCACGCTCGCGAATTATCTTACGGTTTTCGGCGACCGCGATATCTTGCCCATGCTCAACAATTCGATTCTCTACGCGGCGGGGTCGGCATCGCTGGGCACCGGCGTCGGGGCCATGCTCGCGTGGATCGTGGCCCGGACCAATACGCCAGGCAAGGCGCTCGTCGAGTTAATGCCGCTCTATCCGATTCTCATGCCGCCGGTGATGAAGAATATATCCTGGATCCTGCTATTGGCGCCGCGGTCCGGCATTTTGAATAACCTTATGCTGCAGTACTTCGGCGTGGAAACGCCGCTGTTCAACGCCTTCAGCATGGCCGGGATGATCTGGGTCTTCGGCCTCGCATGCGTTCCTTTAGGGTATCTCTTCCTGCTGCCGGTTTTTCTTTCCTTCGATCCCTCGCTGGAGGAGAGCGCATACATTGCGGGTAGCAAGCCCGTGAACACCATGCTCCGCATCACTTTTCCGCTCGCCGTGCCGGCGTTTCTCTCGGCGTTCGTACTCAATTTTCTCAGGGGCCTGCGTTCCTTCGAAACGCCGGTGCTGCAGGGAACACCGGCGGGGATCAAAGTCTTTGTCAGCCGGGTGTACGACTCCATCGCCCTGGAATTCAGCACCGGGCTGGCGACCGCCTATAGCATCGTGCTGGTTGTTCTCTCAGTGATTACCCTGATCTTTTACATTCGCGTTACGCGCTTTTCTGAACGCTATTCAACCATCACTGGGAAGGGCTACCGGGTGAAAGTCATCGACATCGGCAAATGGAAGTACGTCACTTTCCTTATCGTGCTACTGTATTTTGCGGTGGGAATTATTATCCCCTTCGTCGTTCTCATCGTCGTATCGATGATACCGTATTTCGACTACGAAATGTTCATGCAGTTCCCCTCGAACATGGTGCTGTCCAACTACTACACGGTGCTAAACCATCCGAGCTTCATCAACGGACTGTATAATTCACTAGTTCTCTCCGTAATCATCGCCGTCGTTACCGTGCTCGCCGGCATTGTCATGGCCTTTACTATTTACCGAACCAGGGCCTACGGTACCAAGGTCTTTGAGTTTATCGGCACCTTGCCCCTCGCATTTCCGCCCCTGGTTCTTTCCGTCGGTCTTGTCATCGTCTTTCTCGGAACGCCGCTTTACAACAGCCTATGGGCCCTGGGCCTCGGTCTCTTTGTCGCCTATTTCCCTTACGCCTTCAGAAACGCTTCGGGCTCCATTGTCAATATTCACAAGGAGCTCGATGAAGCGGCGTGGGTCCACGGCGCCAAGTGGCGGCATGTCTTTTTCAAAATTACCCTGCCGATATTGAAGCCATCGGTGGGCGGCGCGCTGTTCTACATTTTTATCGAGGCGATTCGTAACGTGGATGTCGCCATCCTGCTGACGTCACCGGGACATGAATACGGGCCGGTCACGCTTTTCGAGTATTTTCGCGTCGGACAATGGGCCGAGGCCGCGGCCGGAGGCGTTATTTATCTCATCATCCTGATCGTTGCCGTCTCGGTTGCCAAGTTCGCTTTCAAAATGAAGTTTAGTCTGTAAGGATTCGTCAAACGTTACATAAAAGACCAAAAACAGAGGGGGGTAAGGGCAATGCGAACTAGAAATTCGA
>JBFJTQ010000173.1:0-6073 GCA_041625275.1 Binatia bacterium
GCCAAGTGTCATGTGCCAAAAAAATAGCTTGGCGAATTATGGAGAATCGAAAGGGGGGCAATGCCCCCCTTTTTTTTGCCCGCGAATCATTTTCTATTTCTCGGCCCCGAAGGGTGTGGGGAAAAGTCTTCGGCAGAAAGGCGAATTGTCGCAATAAAAATTTGTCAGCTATGCGAAGTTTATTTTTGATACCGCCATGCGCAGATTTCCATTTCTGATTAACTGAAACAAAATCTGCGGAGAAACAATAAGTTACAACAACTGGGAATCAAGGCTGCGAGTTGTTGCATTTTAGACTCGATGGCATGCCAATTGCGCATGGAGACAGCGAACGAAAGGAGGGTATTTTCACCGCTTCGGAGAGGCGTGGGTTGGGTTAGTTCGCATGACGCGAAGGTTGTCACGCAATCCAGGGGTCATGATTCCCGTCCTGGTTATCATGCCTTCGGTTTAGGGCGCTCAGGATCACGAACCTACTCTGAACGGTGTTGCGATCGGTCGTGGGGCGGAAAATGATATTCAAGTTGGCGGGGTGGTGTTGGCGCTTGCGGGTCTGTTTTGCAACAGTTTTTTCCTTTCGCTGGCTCAAGTCTTCCATCTGGTCACCCAATTTACGGTTAGACACTATGGGATGGAAAGTAGCGTGATTCGGCCAAGATAATAACCATGGTCGCACTCCGGGTATTTATGGCTCTACGAAACAACCAGGCTTTGATCGCGTTATTGGCTTTCGCATCTATTCTTGTCCTTGCCAGCGGGGTGTTTGGCGCGGCCGCACCTTCCAACGATGCGTGTTTGTCCTGTCATGGAATGCCGGGTCTGGAAAAGGAGCGCGAAGGTAAGAAAATTTCCTTATCTCTCGATCCACAGACGATCTCTAAATCAGTGCACGGCCCTCTGGGTTGCACGGCGTGCCATAGCGACGCCTCACAAGTTCCTCATGCTCCCACGCTCAAGCCGGTGCAGTGCGCGCTTTGTCACGCTGAAGTGGCTAAGGTGTACGACGGCAGCGTGCATGGCCGCGCCACGCACAACGGCGACGCGGCCACTTGCAGCGACTGTCATGGAAAGCATGACATCATGCGGGCGAATCATCCGCAATCGAAAGTCTATCCGCTGCAACTCCCCTACACCTGCGGCACTTGTCACGGCGACCCGGCGCTGGCGAAAAAGCACAACATTCCCGTAGCCAATGCTTATCAGCTCTACATGGATTCCATTCATGGCCGAGCGTTGAGCAAGAGCGGCTTGCTCGTTTCAGCGCACTGCGGAAGCTGCCATGGGTCCCATGACATCAGACCCAGGATAGATGAACGTTCGAAAGTTTCCAGGTTCCAGATTCCTTCGACGTGCGGCGCTTGTCATGCAGGAGTTCTGTCTGTCTACTTTGACAGCGTGCACGGCAAAGGGGTGAAGAACGAGAACCCGTTCGCTCCGGTGTGTACCGATTGCCATCACGCTCATGAAATCCGCAGGGTGGAGGCGCCGGCGTGGAAGCTGGACATCGTGCGGGAATGCGGCACCTGCCATCGCGAATCTTTACGAACCTATCGGGACACCTTTCACGGCCAGGTTTCGTCTTTGGGCTTCACGCGGGTCGCGCGCTGCTCGGATTGCCACGGTTCTCATTCCATTCGTGCGACAAGCGATCCCAAATCCTCCGTGGGCCCCGCCAACCTGGTTCCGACCTGCCAGAAGTGCCACCCGAAGGCGAGCCCTAGTTTTGTTCTTTTCTCGCCGCATGCCGATCCGAGCGATAAAGATCGAAACCCCAGCCTGTACTACGCCGCTGTTTTTATGCATTGGCTTCTGGCGGGAGTTTTTATTTTCTTCGGGCTTCACGGAGTTCTCTGGCTGCTGCGATCTTCCATTGAGGTTTGGCGCCGGAGGCGTTCCCCGGAAAACGGTGAAGGAGATTAGTATTTTCAGCAAAGGGAAGGACGATGAGAGAAGAGAACCGTAATGCGACTCATAGGTATTTTTGGCGGTTCGACCTTTCGCATCGTCTTCTGCACGGTTTTCTGATGGGCAGCTTTCTGGGTCTGGCCGCGACCGGCATGCCACTCAGATTCAACCAGGCCGCTTGGGCACATGACCTGGCAACGGCGATAGGCGGGTTCGGCGCGATTCTTTTTTTCCACAAGGCCTTTGCGCTGATCATGACGCTTTGTTTTTTGATCCATGTTGCCAACATCTTTCGCCAAGGCTTTATCCGCCGAGAGGTCGGTGTGTTTTTTGGGCCTGATTCACTGGTTCCCCAGCTGAATGATCTCATTGAAATGATGCAGCACTTCCGCTGGTTTTTCGGATTGGGGTCCCGGCCCCGGTTTGGGCGTTACACCTATTGGGAGAAATTTGACTATTGGGCCGTGTTCTGGGGAATGGCCATCATCGGCACTTCGGGCTACGTCATGTGGTTTTCATCTTTTTTTGGCAGTTTCTTGCCGGGATGGTTTTTCAACATAGCATTGCTGATCCACGCGGACGAGGCGCTCTTGGCCGTATGGTTCATCTTTACGATCCATTTTTTTAACAGTCATCTGCGGCCGGAGAAGTTCCCCATCGATCTGGTTATATTCACAGGACGCGTGAGCGAGCGCGAACTTGAGGAGGAACGGCCGGCGGAATACGAGAGACTCTTGGCCGAAAACCGCTTGCACGCAATGGAAGTTGGCGCTCCGCCTCTGTGGCTCACTAACCTTGGCAAGCTCATTGGATTCAGCGTCGTCGCCTGCGGATTTTTGTTGTTTGCCCTAACTATGCTGGCTTTTTGGACCGAATGAAAACCATATCCAAAAGCAACGACTGGGTGAGGGGCGTTCTTTACAGCAGTCTTCTCGCCTTTTTCCTGCTCCGGCCTATGACTGTGTGGGGCGGGGAACTTTCTGCGGATGTTCAGTCTTGTCTCGGTTGCCACTCTCAGGAGTCATTCGAGATTGTGTTGCCGAGCGGCGAGAAACGCTCCCTTTATGTGGACGCGCTGAGATTTGAAGCTTCGGTCCATGGCAAGAAACTCAGTTGTACGAATTGCCACAGCGACATCAAAGCTTATCCGCATCCGACGAGAAAATTCAAAAATTTGCGCGAATTTACATTGGCCTATTACGAGAGCTGTAAAGGGTGTCATTTTGACAACTATACGAAGTCCCTCGATAGCGTTCACTATGCGTTGTTGGCGAAAGGTGACTTAAGGGCGCCCCTCTGTATCGATTGCCACGGCGCCCACTATGTGGCTCGGCCCCGCGTTCCGAAATCAAAAATTTCCGAAACCTGTGCTCGCTGTCACAAGGAAATTTACGATCGCTACGCCGGCAGCGTCCATGGGAAAGCGCTAGCCGAGGGCGGCAACACCGATGTCCCCGCCTGCACAGATTGCCACCGGTCGCACGATATCGAAGATCCCCGCAAGGCTTCTTTCCACCTGAAATCCCCCGATCTCTGCGCCCGCTGCCATACCGATGAAAAACTCATGAAAAAATACCGGCTCTCGACCGCCGTCATGGGAACCTATCTGAAGGATTTTCACGGCGTAACGGCTTCTTTTTATCGTCAAGAAAAAGCTTCGCCCGCGATCTTCACGGCCGTGTGCACGGATTGTCACGGAGTCCATGACATCTTGGCCACAAAAGATCCAAACTCCTCCGTGATGAAAGAGAACTTGCTGAAGGTTTGCCAGAAGTGCCATCCGACGGCGACGGCCAATTTCCCGGCAGCCTGGCTGTCGCACTATGAGCCCAGTCCTCAAAAGGCGTCTCTGGTCTACTATGTGAAGCTTTTCTATAAGATATTCATTCCGTTTGTCATTATCGGCCTAGCGCTTCAGATTCTGCTCCACATATGGAGGCTTGTGGTTTCGAGGTAGTCACATGGCACATGCTAGCGAGCGATATTTGATACGGTTCAGCGCCAGGCAACGGCTCGAGCATCTCGTCATCATGCTGCTCTTTCTCCTTCTCGCACTTACAGGTTTTCCGCAGAAGTACTTCGATTCCGCATGGGCCCAGTGGCTTACGGTTCAATTGGGGGGCATTGATCGGATACGGTGGATTCATCGCATGTCGGGTATCCTTTTCACTTTGTTTGCGGCCGAACACATGATCGTGGGGTTGACGCTGGCTGCCATGAAGCGGCTCGATATCACGATGGTGCCGTCGAAGAAGGATTTTTCGGACGCCATCGTGACCCTCCGCTACTATCTGGGCATTTCTGAGGAACAAGCCCAGTTCGGTCGTTACGATTATCGGCAGAAGTTTGAATACTGGGGATTGGTGCTCGGCGGAGTCGTCATGATTGTCACAGGGTTTCTCCTCTATTTCCCGATCTTCTTTACGAACTTCTTGCCGGGAGAGGTGATCCCGGCGGCGCAGGTCGCGCATTCAAATGAAGGTCTGTTGGCGTTCCTAGTGGTGTTGATCTGGCATATCTATAATGCTCACTTGAATCCCGATGTCTTTCCCATGGATGCGAGTATTTTTAGCGGAAAAATCAGCGAGGAGCGGATGATCAAGGAACATCCCTTGGAACATGCTCGTCACGCACGCACGCCAATGGCCGCTTCGCTGATACAGGACGGCCCTCAACGGCCTGAGGAAAAGCAAAGCAACACGCCGGCGGAGAACCTACCGCCAACCTCGTGATCGATGAATCCGCTTCGTTTTCTACGCAGGAGCCTGCGGCGACGCCTCATACTGCTGGTGGGGCTCTGGATGGCAGCCTTGGCAACCATCCTGCTGATGGCGAGTATGTGGGGGACACGCGAGATCTCGGATCGCGCGCTCAACGAGCGCCTGTACCTCGCCAAGGCACTGGCCAATAGTGTGGATCAAGCTTTGAAATCGAATTTGGTGATATTACAGGAAGCCTCGCTCAACCTTCGCGGCCATCTCGTGAGTGGCGATCTTAAGGGCATGCGGGAGGTGCTTCGAGAGGCTTATTTTCGATCCCTTTTCACGGAAGGCGTGTTTTTGCTGGACGAACGAGGAAAGCTTCTATGGATCGAGCCTCATAGCTTAGCGAGAATGGGGGACGATCTCTCTTCGCTCCAGCCTGTTCAGTCGGCGCTCAGAACCGGCAGGCCGGAAATTTCAAATCTCCTGCTGGAGCGAATGCAGCGGGTCATCGCGACAATCCCTGTTAGCGATTGGCGGGGGAATACCATTGGAGTGGTCGGAGGGGAACTCGACCCGCGGAATCCTCGTTTCAGTTCCCTCATCGAATCCGTCCGGCTAGGCCAAACTGTCTATCTCGATGTTGTCGATGGGGCCGGTACGGTATTGGCTTCGACCAAGGCAGAGCGCATGTTCACCGATAGCGATCACGGGCGTTTTCTGGCGGGACTGATTCAACAGAAAAAATCGATAGTGGGGTCTTGTCACGGCTGCCACGAACAGGGGGGGTTCTCCGACCGGGAGAAAGAAGTGATTGCCTTCGCCCCTCTGGCAAATGCCCCTTGGGGCTTGACCATTCGACAGGCCGAAGGCGAAGCGTTGGCGCCCGTCTTTGGCGTCAAACGAAAGTTTCTCGTCGCCGGTTCTCTGACCACCTTGCTCGCGCTCTTGTTCGCGTGGGGTATGGCCCGGAGCGTGACCATGCCGCTGAAGGTTTTGGCCCAGGCGGCCGCACGAATCACCCGAGGGGATCTGGAAACACCCATTCGCCCTCTCGGCGAGGATGAAATCGGCTCCCTTGCGCGCTCGCTCGACCAGATGCGCGTGAGGCTCAAAGCGTCCGTGGATGCGATCGCGGAAGGGAAGCGCGAACTGGAGAAGAGAGTTGAGCAGCGAACCCACCAGCTCCGGACTCTCAATCAGGAACTGCAGAAACAGGAGGAATCTCGGGGCGAGCTGTTAAAGAAATTGATCCTGGCGCAGGAAGAAGAGCGGAAAAGAATCGCTCGCGAGCTTCACGACGAAACGAGTCAGGACTTGGCGACTTTTCTTCTTGCAGCCGAAACGAGCGCCAGCAGCGCCACCGGAACCTTGAAAGAAGGTTTCCTGAGAATGAAATCCATCGCCAATAGAGCTTTGGACAGCATTCATCGTTTGATCTATGATTTGCGTCCATCGGTCCTGGA
>JBFJTQ010000174.1:0-6066 GCA_041625275.1 Binatia bacterium
GGCCGCGGGCATCCCGACCGTGGTATTCCTGCCGCGCGACAAAGTGTCACCTGCGCAGCTCGTCCAGCCGCTTGCCAACGGGGCCTTGGTGTTGTCCTTGGATACGGACTTCGATGGTTGCATGGCTGCCGTCCAACAGGTCACTAAACACAAACACATCTATCTGGCGAACTCCATGAACAGCTTGCGCATCGAAGGGCAGAAGACTGTATCCATTGAAATCGTGCAGCAGTTCGACTGGGAGGTGCCGGACTGGGTCGTCCTGCCCGGTGGCAACCTCGGCAATGTAAGCGCTCTCGGCAACGGCTTTCTCATGATGCTGGAAATGGGTCTCATCTCGAAACTACCACGCATTTGCGTCGCGCAAGCCGAGAACGCAAACCCCTTTTATCGCTCTTATCTGAAGCACTTTGAGCACTTCGAGCCCATAACGGCACAAAAGACACTGGCGAGCGCAATCCAAATCGGCAATCCCGTCAGCATTCGCAAGGCCATTAATGCCCTACGGCGTTTCGACGGCGTCGTAGAACAGGCTTCGGAGTCGGAGCTCAGCGAAGAAACCGCTCGGGCCGATCGCACCGGTATGTTCAATTGCCCCCATACGGGCGTCGCTTTGGCCGCGCTGCGCAAGCTCGTCGAGCGCAAGGTGATCCGATCCGGCGAACGGGTGGTCGTTATCTCGACGGCGAACGGCCTCAAATTCGCCGAGCAGAAAATCGCCTATCATTCTGGCACCCTGGCGGGGGTCCAGCCAAGCCAGCAGAATCGCCCCGTGGAGTTGAGCGCCGACCCGAAACAGATCAGGGATGCTATTTACCACTACGTCGAGCGCATGCGGCTCTTAGAGCAGTAATGGATGCCCGGAACGATAAGAGCGGCGCGGCGATCGCAACCCCCGAGACGCAAGCGGATGGCGGAAACGCCTGCCCCGCCGCCGGAAGAAAGCTCGGCTTGAGTACTCTCGCCGTGCACGGCGGCGAGCGCCGTCCAAAGCTTGGCAATGCGCTCGCGACGCCGATCTTGCAGACGGCGACCTACACTTTCACCAACACCCGCGAGCTGCACAACCATTTTCAGGGACACATCGAACGTGAGGAATACGGGCGCTACGGCAACCCGACCCAGCGCATCGCTGAATTGAAGTTGGCGGCGTTGGAGGGCGCCGGCGACTGTTTGCTGTTTTCCAGCGGCATGGCAGCGATTACAACGACGTTGTATGCCGTTCTTTCGCACGGCTCGCATGTGGTTGTGACCGACGATTCCTATCGACGGACTCGGCAGTTCCTAACGCAAGTGCTGCATCGCTATGGCATCGAAGTCACGATCGCGGCGGCAGGAGACTACGAAGCGATGGAGGAGGCGATTCGCCCCACCACACGCGTGCTTGTCAGCGAGTCCCCGACCAACCCCTACAACACCATCGTCGATCTGGAGCGTTTCGCCGATATTGGCCGGCGCCATCGCGTAAAGACTCTCATTGACGCCACCTTCGCCACACCCTTTAACCAACGCCCACTGGAATTCGGCATTGATCTCGTTCTGCACTCCGCCACGAAGTATCTTGGAGGGCATAACGATCTGCTTGCGGGCGCCGTGCTTGGCTCGGCTGAACTCGTGGACGGAATACGTTCGTTGCAGGCGGTCACTGGGGGCATCATTGACCCGTTTGCCGCCTACCTCCTAGTCCGGGGCCTCAAAACCTTTGCGCTGCGTATCGAGCGCCACAATGCCAACGCGCAGGCGCTCGCCGAGTTCCTGGCGGCCCACCCGAAGATCGCCGCCGTGCACTATGCCGGCTTACCGAGCCACCCGCATCATCATGTCGCGCGGCGCCAGATGAAAGGTTTCGGCGGGGTCGTTTCGTTCGAAGTTGCCGGTGATCTAGAGGCAGCTTCCCGGGTCGTTGACGCGTGCCGCATACCTCAAATCGCTCCTTCGCTGGGGGGAGTCGAGAGCCTGATCGAGCAACCCGCGTTAATGAGCTTTTATGAACTGACGACTGAGGAACGCCTCATGGTCGGGATCAAAGACAACTTGATCCGCTACTCGGTCGGCATTGAAGATGCCGAAGACCTCATTAGCGACCTCGCCGCCGCTCTCGAGCACGTGTGAAGCAGACGCCAGGCCGGCCGTGCCCGCAAAAACCCAAGGAAGAGAGCTTTTTAGGTCCCTATTATCGGGATATGCATGCAACTCGCCCCCTGTCCGCGTGTTCAGCAGACTGGCGGACAACAAAATTTGAATCGCTTTGGGTGAGTTGCCGGAAGAGAATCTACCCGGCCGCCACCATTGTGAAGGCAATTCGTAAATGACGGAGAATTCCAGCACGATCGGCCCGCGAGCCTGATCGAGGTCTACCACGCTAAGGTGGCATCAAGCCCCATAACTGCGCTATAAAAGAGATAACCATGCTGCAAGAAAATAGCCAGAAAAAGCTAGCCGTACTCATCGACGCCGACAATACTCCACCGTCGATCGTTGATGCATTGTTGGCAGAAATCGCCAAGTATGGGATCGCGAGTGTCAGGCGCATCTATGGTGATTGGACTACGCCGAATTTGAGAGGATGGAAGGATGTTCTTTTGGAGCAAGCCATACAGCCGATTCAGCAATTCCGATACACGGTCGGGAAGAACGCAACTGACAGCGCACTGATTATCGATGCCATGGATCTGCTCTACACGGAGAAACTCGATGGCTTCTGCATCGTTTCGAGCGACAGCGACTTTACCCGGCTGGCATCGAGAATTCGGGAGGCCGGCCTGATTGTCTATGGGTTCGGGGAAAAAAAGACCCCCAAAGCGTTTGTAGGCGCCTGCGACAAGTTCGTCTATACGGAAATACTGCGCGAGGATGAACCGGCCGGCCCCCGAGGCAGGAGAACGGCGGCTGATCTGACCCAGGATTCTACGCTGGTTAATCTGTTGAGAAATGCCGTTGAGTACTCCGCGAGCGATGACGGTTGGGCTTACTTGGGCCAAATCGGTCAACACATCGCAAATCAGTCTCCTGAGTTTGATCCTCGTAACTATGGTTTCAAGAAGCTCGGCGATCTCGTAAGGGCGATTCAGCTATTCGATGTTGATGAAAGACGTTCGCCCGACGCGGCAGGAATATCGGTTTACGTGCGGGACAAACGAAAGAAACCGTCAACGGCTTGACTTTAAGCCGTAGGCAAAACGGGGACAAGCCGAAAGTTCCGCGGCGCGCGATGAATGCGCGACGGCGATAGCGTTTTGCGCAAATTCTCGCTCGTTCGCCGAAGCATGCTAGCAATGCCGCGACGCGGCGTTGGACGCGCCTGCGAATGTTGGCGCGCGTGAAAAAAGTCTAGCTTGTTTTTGCCCCGGTAATTCAAGCAAAACCCGCGCAAGCCGATGAATTTTCCCAGGCCACATCAGGCATTCCGCCTCGCTTCGAAAGGTGCAGTTTACCCGGTATTACGCCATTGAGGAACGGTTTGAACACTCCCCTGCGAGTCACGCGCGACCAGCAGTTGGCGCAAGATTGGGAACTTGTCCTCCTTGCCGAAGGTCTCTCCCCTTGCGCGCGCGAGAGCGGGGAGGGCATCGTTCTTAGCGTCCCTGTGGAGGAGGTCGAAAAGGCCGAAGCCGCTCTTTCAGCCTACGAAAGGGAAACCTCACACAAGCCGCCGGCGCAAGGCGAGCCTGGCGGGCTTGTAAACCTGTGGGCCGGACTCGGGGTGGCTGCGATGCTTCTCCTATTTTTTTACACCACTGTGGCATGGGCCCCGACAGTACCTTGGTTCGAACGCGGCAGTGCAGATGCTGAACGGATACTGCAAGGAGAGTTTTGGCGTACGGTTACAGCTCTTACCCTGCACGCCGATCTTGTTCATGCAGCAAGCAATGCCCTCGGCGCCGCCATTTTCCTCGGCGCCGTGAGTAGTATTCTCGGCCCGGGACTTGCTTTTATTTCCATCCTACTCGCCGGCGCTGGCGGCAACCTTGCCAACGCACTGGTACAAGGGTCGTCCCACGTGTCGATAGGAGCCTCTACATCGGTTTTTGGCGCCGTCGGCGTTCTCGCGGGTCTCGGCATGGCCAGGAACCGGCGCAGAGCCTTGCGCGGGCGTCGCGCCTGGTTGCCCATTGCCGCAGGCATAGCGCTCCTCGGGATGTTAGGGACCGAAGGGCAGCGTGTTGACATCTGGGCTCACCTCTTCGGTTTTGTCTTTGGCGGCGTCGTGGGAATCCTCATTGGTTTCACTCTGCCGCAACGACAAAGGCCCAATGTCCAGTTTATTTCGGGGAGCGCCGCGCTTTTCGCGGTTGGCTACAGTTGGTTTCTCTCTCTTGGTTGAGATTGGGAAACGAATTGGGAGTGTTAATGAGTAAGCGCACTTCATCGGCATTTGCAGAATTCGGAATGGTTTGGGGGCTAGTTACACTGGTTGTGATTCTGGGATTCGTGTTTACCTACCAATTCGTCGAACCGCCACCACCCAAGACCCTGCGCATCGCCACGGGAGGAAAAGACGGAGCTTACTATGCCTTCGCTCAAAAGTACGCGAGCCTGTTGGCGCCCGATGGTATTACGCTCGAAATCGTGTCCACGGAGGGGTCGGTGGAGAATCTCGATCTGCTCAGAAAAGGCATTGTGTCGCTGGCCCTTGCGCAGGGAGGTAGCGCGAGGGATGAAGATAAGGAAGCCCTGCAATCTCTCGGCAGTCTGTTTCTAGAGCCGGTTTGGGTGTTCACCCGCAAACAAAAACGTATTGAACGCCTTTCACAATTGAAAGGGAAACGCGTGGCCGTCGGCGTTTCAGGGAGTGGCACTTACCTCCTCGCCACACAGCTTCTCACCGTCGATGGTGTTACGGATTCAGAGGCAACATTGATCCGCGCGGGCTCGGCAAAGGCGGTCTCCTCGCTGTTGCAGGGTAAAATCGACGCCGCGTTTTTTGTCGCTTCGCCCGACGCCCCGCTCATTCGCGGGCTGTTGCAGGAACGTGCGTTTGTGCCGTTAAGTTTTCGCCGAGCTCCTGCCTATAACTATCGCTTTCCGTTTCTAACGTCCGTAACTCTCAGCGAAGGGGTGCTGGACTTGAAGCTTAATGTTCCATCGCGCGACACGAACCTCCTCGCCGTCGCTGCGAATCTGATCGCCCGCAAGGATCTGAACTCGAGCTTGGTCCCGGCTCTTTTACAGGCGCTGACCAGCGTGCATGAAAAAGGCGGCGTTTTGGAGAAAAAGAGGCAGTTTCCGTCCGTCGATCTCGTCGATTTGCCGGTAAACGCCGACGCCGAACGTTATATTATCAATGGCCCGTCCTTTCTTTACCGCTGGCTACCCTACGGAACGGCCGTCTACCTGGACCGCTTGAAAATCATGGTTGTGCCTTTTTTGGCTCTGTTGATTCCGCTTTTTCGGTTGGCGCCGCAACTTTATCGCTGGCGAGTGCGCTCGAAGATTTATCGCTGGTACGCCGCAGTCCGTGAAATTGATTCGATGGTGGACCGAAGCGCCCATGCAGCGGATTCGGCATCGGCGGCAAACAAATTGAAGCAACTCGAAAGAGAGGTCGCGACTATCTCGGTGCCCCTGTCGTATGCGGGCGAATTGTACCACCTGCGGCTGCATATCGGCCTCATCGCGCAAAAACTCGAAAAGCTTTCAACCCAAAGCCAAAATTCATGAAAATGAGCCTGTGTTCGAAGTCCTGATTTACAGTGCCCCACCGCTAGCTTAAGTCAGGCAGGCATCTTTCCGATTCGATACAGGGATCGTTCCCAGATCGTCGGAAAGCGCACCGTGAAGATCATGACGCGGGCGCGTTGCGCATGGCTTCATCAAGCGAGCCACGCTTTCGATTGCCGTGGCTTACTTGACACAACAATCCCCTATTAAAATCTAAATTAAGGGATCATGCGTTGACAAGGTGCGTGCGAACGGTAAGTCGTCTATCCGTTTCAGCAAGATTCGTTCGTTTCGAAGCGGTTACAAGAAGCCGGCGGGTTTTTTCAACTTGAATTCAGCAGGTGCAGACACGCCATGGGCGGAGACTAGGAAAAGCCTGGAGTTGCGAAGACACCTAAGCGCGCA
>JBFJTQ010000175.1:0-6036 GCA_041625275.1 Binatia bacterium
GCAACGGCCCTAGCGACAGGCTTCGGGATCGCTGGATTGGATTGGGCTAGGCCAACTCGCCAGGCCATTGGCGGAGAGAAGCTACCGAATATTCAAAAAAGCCCCTACAGCACCAATGAAAAACAAAACTCCTACAAGGACATCACGAGCTACAACAATTTTTATGAACTGGGGACCGAGAAGGAAGATCCCGCGGCGAACGCCAAATACTTAACGACCCGCCCTTGGACCGTTACCGTCGAGGGCGAAGTCAAGAAACCGAAAACCTTCGGCGTGGAAGAAATCATGAAGTTAAGCGCTCTGGAAGAGCGCATTTATCGACTGCGCTGTGTCGAGGCATGGTCCATGGTGATCCCCTGGGTGGGCTTTCCGCTAAGCGCCTTGATCAAAAAAGTCGAGCCGACCGGCAATGCCAAGTTCGTCCAGTTCGTCACGCTATACGATCCGAAAAGGATGCCCGGCCAACGACCTGGTATTTTCGGCAGCGTCATAGACTGGCCCTACGTGGAAGGACTGCGTATGGATGAGGCGATGCACCCGCTCGCGATTCTGTGCGCCGGCCTCTACGGTGAGGTTTTGCCGGCTCAAAACGGGGCCCCGCTTCGCGTCGTCGTACCCTGGAAATACGGCTTCAAGAGCATCAAGTCGGTCGTTAAAGTCAGTTTCGTGGAAAAACAGCCGCCGACGTCCTGGAATCAAATGCAACCGCAGGAGTACGGATTCTATTCCAATGTCAACCCGGAAGTCGATCATCCGCGCTGGAGCCAAGCGACTGAGCGGCGCATTGGCGAATTTCTGCGTCGCAAGACGTTGCCCTTCAACGGCTACGCTGAACAGGTGGCCCTTTTGTACAAGGGCATGGACTTGAAGAAGTACTACTGAAGGTCGATCCGGAGCATTCCCAAGGTCTTTGCAGCCGCCAGTTCCGCTTAGCAAGACATGAACGCCATAAAATCCCCGTACGACATTTTGCCTCCACAAATCTGAAGGCTAAAATCGTCCATCATGAACGCTTGGCTCAAATCCGTGCTCTGGGTCGCCTGTCTCCTCCCTTTATGCCAACTCGTGTACAACGCGTTCACCGACAACCTCGGGGCCAACCCTATCGAAACGATCACTAGGTTTACGGGCTCATGGACGCTGATTCTGTTACTGACAACTCTCGCTGTTAGTCCCTTGCGCCGAATCACCGGCTGGAATCATCTGATCAAGCTCAGACGGCCATTAGGCCTGTTCGCTTTTTTGTATGCTATGCTCCATTTCTCGACGTACCTCGTGCTGGACCACTTTTTTGATCTTCATGCCATCACAAAAGATGTCGTCAAGCGCCCTTTCGTCACGGCCGGCTTCTCCGCCTTTGTCCTGATGATCCCGTTGGCCATTACGTCGACCACCGCGATGATCCGCCGCCTTGGAAAACGATGGCAACAGCTACATCGCTTAATTTATGTGGTCGCCGTTGCCGGGGTCATACACTTTTACTGGCTCGTCAAGGCCGACATCCGACGGCCGGCTCTTTACGGCGCCATCCTCACCCTGCTGCTGGGCTACCGTCTTTTCACGAGCGGGCTTCATTATGTCGCGGCTCGATCTTCCGGCAAGTTCACCGCCAAAGCGAAATACAAACAGGCGGAGCTCGACACCAAGTCCTGATCTTGTTGAGGAAGCCCGGTCGCGGTGCGCGAGGCATCCCTAAATCTAGGCATCGCGGGGTTAACCCCTCCAGTGCGGTTGATCGTTGAACCCGAATTCCGCGGTTGCAGATACGCTATGGGCCGAGCCTGGGGAAATCCTGGAGTGGCGATGACACGCAAGCGGGCAGGTTCAAAATCATTTATGGCAACTGGCGCTTCTCCCCATTAGCCCGGTTTTCTCACAATCAGATGAGACTTGCTGTCAATGTGTAAGTCGAGAGGCGAGTTCGGAAGAGCGAGGCAGGCCTTCGGATCTCAAATTGCAGATCTCAAATGGCGGCGAATCTGAAATCTGTGATTTGTGATTCCTCGCGAAGCGAGGACAGGGGCCCATTGCCTTGCTCTGAAGAGCTCGCCTCTCGCTGGCTCCTGGACGTGAGAATTGCGCGTTAACTGTCCGAGGTCGGCGGTCAGTTTTCAGCTTTGAACACTGGCGGCTATTTTCCGAACGCGGACCGCAGATAGCGACTTTGCACTGGCTACCGGAGGTTCGCATGCCCGTTGTTTCGAGCGGCGAATTGCGGCTTCAACGCTCGGGTTTCTTGATTCCGAGTTTCTCCATGCGGGAACGCAAAGTGCTGGGATTGATTCCTAGCATCTCGGCAGCGCCTTTCTTGCCATGAATCACCCAGTCGGTCTCGGCCAAGGCGCAGATGATATGATTCCGTTCCACGGTCTTGAGGGTGTCGATCGAGCAACTTTCGGCTACCACCTCCGACCGTAGCATCGAGTCGTCGATATGGACTATCGGGCCCTGGGCGAGGACGACAGCCCGCTCCACGACATTTTGGAGTTCTCGCACGTTGCCGGGCCAGGGGTATGCAATTAAGCTTTCCATCCCCTTCTGTGATACGCCACGAACTTCCTTGCCCAGCTTCTTGCCGAACTTGCTAAGGAAAAAACTCACGAGCAACGGGATGTCGCTCTTGCGCTCTCGCAACGGCGGTGATTCCAGCGGAAAAACGTTAAGGCGGTAAAACAAGTCCGCTCGAAATGCGCCTGCCCTCAGAATCTCTTTGAGATCCCGATTGGTTGCTGCGATCACTCGCACGTCGACCTTGATCGTCTTGCTGCTCCCGACTCGTTCAAACTCCCCTTCCTGCAGCACGCGCAGAAGCTTGACCTGCGTATCCGCCGGCAACTCCGCAACCTCATCGAGAAAAATTGTCCCGCCGTCCGCAAGCTCGAATCGGCCGATGCGCCGCTGCGCAGCGCCGGTAAAGGCACCCTTTTCATGTCCGAACAACTCGCTTTCCACCAATCCAGACGGAATCGATCCGCAATTCACCTTAACCAGCGGGCGATTTGCACGGCGACTGCGGTCATGGACCGCCCGCGCCAGTAGTTCCTTACCGGTACCTGTTTCGCCTTGAATGAGCACCGTGGCTTCCGTGGGCGCCACCTGTTCGACCTTGTGCAGCAACTGCCTGATCGGCGGGCTTTGGCCGATGATTTCGTCGAAGTTGTGCTCGGTCTTGATTTCCTCTTGGAGGTAGAGCGCGTCGGCTTCGAATCTAGCTTTTAACGCTTCCGTTTGCTCATGGGTCATCATGTTGTCCACGGCGATGGCGATCTGTTTCGCCACGTCCGACAGGAAATCCGCGTCCGACTCCGTGTAACGCCGGCTAGTCAGGCTGGCGACGGTGAGAGCGCCGATGCTGCGGCCGCGGATCACGAGAGGCAGAGCGCATAAGGAACGAAACCCGTTTTTGAACGCTCGATGCTCCGAGGAAAATTGGCGCTCAGTTTGGAGATCGCGGCGCAATAGCGGCCGTTGTTCCCTGAACACCAGGCCGACGTGACTGTCGTCGAGATCGTGGACGTTACCGACCGGAGAATGATCCGTTCTAAACGGCCCTTCGTAGGCAACCAAGCGCAAGAAATTTGTCGCCGTATTGTAAAGCGATAGCGCAATACGATCGTACGGCACGACGGGCGCCAAGGCACCGCAAATGGCGCGGAAGACTTCTTCCCGCGTCAGCTTGGTGGCGATCGCGTTGTTAATTTCGAGGATCGTCCGTTGGCGCGCCGCGCTCTCCGCGACGGTCCTATTGAGACCGGCGATCTCTTCATAGGACCTCATGTTCTCAATTGCGATCGCTATCTGATGGGCCACCTGCTCAAGAAACTCCCGGCGCAGGTGCCCATAAGCATTCTTGGCGGCCGCCATAAAGAACAATGCGCCGCGCGCGCGGTCACCGCTGATCAGGGGCAAGGCACACAGAGACTCCATGCCCTCGCTGGTCATCACGTCAAAAGTTACCGGGAAGCGCTCACGAAATTGGTCCCGTGACGCGGCGACGAACCAGTCGCGATTCTGCATCACCCACTCGCAGGCAGTGCCTGCGGCCGGCAACACCGTCGGCTGAGTCGGCATCCCGTCCGACGGCATTGCGGACAGGATGTGCCCCTGCAATTGGCCGCCCTCGATGGGGAATTCGATGCCGAAGCGCTCGGTCGGTACCAGCGTTTTCAGAGAGCCGGCAAGGCCGCCGAATAGCTCGTCACGGTCCAGATGGCGTCCGATGGCGCGATTGATGTCTAGAAGGAGGCCCAGCTCCTGGTTCAGGCGCTGGGTGTCTTTGTGCGCGCGCACGCGTTCGAGTTCGGCCGCAGCCCGGGTGGCGAAAATTTGCAGCATCGAGAACGCTTGTTCGCCGAAGTTCCTCGGCTTGATGTCCATCACCACCAGATGCCCCAGAATATTCCCGACTGCGTTGCTCAGCGGGACGCCGGCGTAGCTCTGCGCGCCCAAGGCGACCAGTCCTTCATCCAGGGGAAAAAGCGCCTGCAGGCGATCTGCGTAGGAGCAGACATTGCCCTCGATGACGCTCTCACACGGAGTACCGGCGAGCGGGAACTCCATGCTTTCGCCGAAACCTTCGCCCACCCAGAACGCCAGTATCCTAACCCGCTTCTTAGTATCGTCGGTGCACTCGGCGACAAAACAGTACCGCACCTCCAGCGCATGAGCCAGGTGCTTGACTAAGGAGCGAAAAAATTCATCGCCCGTGCTGCTCGCCGTCCCGGCGGTAATGTCTCGAAGAGTTTCATCGACCCGCTTGCGCTCGCTGATGTCGCGGATGATGATCGCCACCTTGGCAACCCCGGAAGCATTCAGGTAGACAGCACTGGAGACTTCGCCGTGAAATATCGAGCCGTCTTTCCGCTTGAAGTTGAGCTCGCCTCGAAATCGCCCCACTTGCCCGCGCTCTCCCAGGAGCGCCGCCCATCGGGCATCCGTGTGATCAACGAGTTCCGCCATGCCGATTCGACAGATCTCTTCTCCTGTGCGTCCGAACAGTCGGCAGGCCTCCGGATTGGCCGCTTCGATGGTTCCTTTCGGATCCGCCATAAGAATGGCGTCGATGCTGTGGTTAAACAGGGATCGAAACCGCTCTTCGTTGCTACGGACCTCGGCCTGTGCCCTCCGGCGGTCCGCCATGGCCTCCGCGATGACTTCTAGATGCTTGAGGAAGAAATCGGTCGGGACGTAGGAGGAATTCTCACGAAGCGAGCCTTCGCGCTCGATGATCCATGGATGGTTGCCATAGGCACCGTGACGGACGACCAGACCAGGAAGCGCTGCGACGTCATACATGCAAACCACCACGCATGGGTATTGCTTGGCGGCTGCGGTGACCTTGGCTTCGAAAGCAAGCAACTCTGTGTCTTGGGGCCAGCCTGGTTTTCCCCAGCCGATATTCCCCAGCAATCGAATCAGCGGCGCACCTCTGGCGAGGGCCTCCTCAAAAGCCTTGGCGATGCTCTCAAGGATCTTTTGTCCGGATCCATCCCCACCCAAAATGGTCAATCGGTGTTCAGCAAGAAGGTCTTCAACTTTAAAACCGTGCTCTTGGAGGACATGACAGACGGCTTGGTTGGCCTCCTCGTGACCGAAAAGCACACAGTGATCGTCACCCTGCAATCCGGCCTCTAAAAATCGCACTCCGTTGGCAAATTCATTCTTCGTTTCCCAAAAGTAGGCCACATGATCGGAGCTAGAAACCTTTTCAGTTCCGATTCCGACATCAATTGCCGCTCGGAGCAGACTGTCCAATTTGGCTTTCGTTTTTTCACTCATGGCCGTCGAGGCAATTCTTATAAAAGTCCCACCCCTGACTCTCGACACTGGGCGTCGCGACATATCGCAACCATTGCGAAATATCGCGACGAAATCCTCCGATCAGAAAAGTTCGGAAAATAAAAAACCTTTGCGAATCAACAGCTTACACCTCTGGCGCGAGGCTTGCTCATCTATCCTACTACTCCCCGCATGAAAGAGAAATAGACATGCTTAGAATCACTGAAACCTTCGAAACCGGTAATACCGTCAGAGTCC
>JBFJTQ010000176.1:0-6026 GCA_041625275.1 Binatia bacterium
AAGGATGCAATTCCCAGCCTCACCGGTCCCGCACAAGGCCAATCCAATTAATCCCAGGTTCCGCAGCTCAAGTTAAGACCAATCGGTTTACAACTCTTTAAAAAGCTGACGCGCGCCATGAACAACAGCGGGACACCGCGGCGGCTCTTGTCGTTCGCTTGTCAGTCAACCGTGCGTAAGTAGCCTGTCGCTTTCTGCCAGGAACGATTGAGGCTTGCGAAAAACAATCCCGCCACGACGAACACGGCGACAAGGGACCATAACAGGGGCTCGTAGCTATTCCAGCGGTCAAAGATCGCTCCGGCAACCACGGGGCCCAAAACACCTCCCCACGTGTAAAACAATGTCATGTAGCCGCGAATCTTTGCATAATGCTTCCGGCCAAATAGATCTCCGACGACGGCCCAGCCAAGCGGGAAAGTAGCCTCCACGGCGGCAAAACAAATCACAAACAGGCCTAATGACCAGAGTGAGCTGCCAAAGATCGGTAGCAACATCGCACCAGCAGCGACAAACAAGATGTACGCATTCATGCGCGGCTTGTTTGCCTTGTCGGCTAGCCAGCCAAGGATAAGCGTCGAAGACATGCCGAGAAATGCAAAGACGCTTAGCAATAATGCCGCCTGAGGCTGGCTGAAGCCCTTCCATACCATCAAGGGCACGAAGTGAACTGCGATGGCATGGTAGCAACCGTTGCGAATACCCGCCGCCAGCACCGATCCCCAGAACTCAAAGGATCGCAGCGCCTCGGCCACGGTGACTTCGACTTCAGACAGGATCTTCGGCACTGGGATGTCCGTGCCCGGATCTGGGTCTGGGGGTTCAGCACCGTCGGGTAGGAGTCTCATGCTTTCCGGCGACCGGCGCACGGTGAAGCAAAGCGGGACTCCCACCGCCAAGAACAAGAAGCCGCCAATGGCGGCGCCCCAACGCCATCCCCAGGCCTGCACGATTGCGCTTAGGATGGGAGCGACGATAACGCCGCCCAGACCGAACGAAGCGCTGCTAAGTGTGATGGCCCGGGCGCGGTAGCGGATAAACCAGGTGTTGATCAATACCATTGGCGCATGCATGAAGCCGCCAGCGTGGGCAAGAGAAATCACGCCAAGATAGACGATGAGAAAAGTTGCGTAACTGTCGACTTGGGAGAGAAGCAGATAGCCGACTCCCATGAGCAAAACCGCCGCCAACATGATGGGTCTGGGCCCGTACCGGTCAAGCAGATGGCCGACAACGGGTCCCTCAATGGCGCCTTCGGCGCGCGCCAGTGAAAAAGCCAGCGACGTCGAAGTGCGGTTAAGGTTTAGATCCTGGCTCAGTGGAAGGAAGAACACCGTAAAGCCGAAACTATGAAGTCCGGCGCCGAGGACGCGCAAAGCGCAGGTGACGGCCACCATGCGCCAGCCGTAAAAGAATCGCGTTGGTTTCTTGGGCAAGAGAGCGGTCCTGTAGAGGTGATTCGGAGTCGATAAAATTGGTTATTCCCGGTTTCCCGTGAAGAAGCATTCACCGTAGAGGCGCAGAGTTCGCAGAGGGTCTGTTGAAAAAGCCAGTCTTATTCGACTGTCTCCGCGCCCGGCGTCTACCCTGAGCGTAGCCGAAGGGCGCCTCGGTGGTGCAATCCCCGAGCCCTGCTTCACAGAAAAGCTCGAAGACCGATAAATTTAAACCATCACTTACCATGACGGCATTCGGAGCGAAAGCACAGAGTCTTTCCTTGGCACTCCTGTTTCGTCTGGAACTCCAAAAGTCCTCGGACCGCGGGGAGGGCGCCTTGTTTCCTGCTCTTCGGCTCTCACCTACGGATTCGCTGGACGTCAATCTTCGGTCCGTCGGCGACTGTTGCACCGCAAGTGGCCGTTGGTGAGCCATAGGATTGCCAAGGAACTCCGGCCGTTTTATGGTAGCCCTAAACGCCGAGGAGGTGCTATGGCTGAACAATCCCTTCGAGGAAGCTGTCTTTGCAAGTCGGTGCGCTATGAGATAAGCACGCCGTTTTCCAGGTTTGGGCACTGCTACTGCTCGCGTTGCCGCAAAGCCACCGGCGGTGTGCGCTCGACGAACATCGCGGTGCCGATCGCTCAATTTCACTGGACGAAGGGCGAGGAGTTGGTCGAACGTTTTGATCTCCCGGAAGCCAAAAGCTTCGCCCGGCAGATTTGCCGCAACTGCAAATGTCCGGTTCCGCACGCCTCGCGCGACGGCCAGCGAGCCATTGTTCCCGCCGGCACGCTCGATGATGTGCCGCCGGGCAAGCCGGCGGCGCACGGCCACTGGAGCAGCCGGGTAAGCTGGGTGGAAATTAACGAGTCTCAATTGCCGTGCACGGATTGAGGCGAATCCAGGACAGCCGATGCTGGAAATGTCAGCGCTTCGCCTGCGTGCGGTGGGGATGGCGCCGGGTGTATCGTTCTTTCTTCTCTTGAGCGTCGCCCCGCTGCTTTTTTCCTGCGCCGGCGCCAAGCCTAAAGATTTGGGTGTGAAGGAGGCGCGCCTGGCGCCATGTCCGGCATCGCCCAATTGCGTCTCCAGCGACGCCGACGATGCGCCACACTTCGTTCCCGCTTTTCAGCTCGCGGCGCCTGCACCAAAAGCCTGGCAGGTAGTGCGTTCGACAGTTGCAAATCTGCCTCGTACCCGGATTATTACCGCAACCGATGATTATCTCCACGCAGAGTGCCGGAGCGCGTTTTTCGGCTTCGTCGATGATCTGGAGCTTCATCTCCGTCCCGAGCAAAATATCATCGCCGTGCGCTCGGCGGCCCGATTAGGGCGTAGCGACTTCGGCGTTAACCGCAACCGGGTAGAGACCGTTCGCGCGCTGTTGCTCAAAACGGGCGCGCTCCGTTGATTGTATTCCCATCTGGCGAAAGCGTTTATCCGACCTCCAAAGGTGGCCATCAATGCGGTTGGCGGCTTTGACGAAGGTGCGCTGCGCTTTGTCCTGAGGTAATTGGTTCTGAAGTTGGCTGAGGGAAGCATCCCTACTCTCGTCCAAGCAAAAAAACACCGCATACGGTTCTTCCACGATTGTAAGATGCGTAAGCTCGACACCAATGGAGGGGGCTAAAAGCTCTACGAACCCGTAAACAGCATAATGACGGGTAAAGGCAGCACGGCGAGGCTCACTGTTAGAGCATATTGCGGAAGGGAAAACAGCCGGCTAAACCCGGCCGCAAAACTGATCCCTCCGCCGCCGCCAATAATCGCATTACCGGGCAGGTTCAATGCGACCGCAATGGCGAGAAAGCGGTGGCGCAGCAGAAACGGCACGAACCGCGCGGACGCATGGTTTAAAAGAAAATCGAGCCGCTGCTGCGGCCCCAAGGGCTCCAGTTGCATCAATAACAAACGCAGGCGTCGGAGGCGTAAGAAATCCAGTATTTCGAAAATTCCTCGTTGCGGCACCCACCGCCCGATCATGAATCCTAAAACCAAGGCGACGACAGTGGCGGCATAAACTAGAGGGGCAATCTTGGCCCCCAACAAGACCATCAGCGCCAAGCCAATCTCGATTCCCGGGACGAACGGCAGAGCCATTAAGCAAATATAAACGATTATCGACAGCATGATTAGACGATGCAAAATGGGTTCAGTGCTCGGTCGCAGTTGAAAATTCAACTGGTTCAAGAGCCAATTGCCGAGGTAGTTCGCGGCGAAGATTAACGCCGCGAAGAAAAACAGCTTGAGCAGCACGCGAGCATGTCTGGATGTGTGCGATTGATCTTGCGTTGTCGTGGTCATCGGATTTTCGCTCATCGCCTGCGGTCCCTAAGCCTCTCGCCCTCGGGGCATTCTAGTGCAATATTAACTCTTCGCGAACCTGTTTAGATAACAGTTGTTAAGAGAGATTGGTAAATTGCACTGCGGCGGCAAGACTATTTTATCTTTATTATGAAGAAAGCGCGCCACAAACCGCCTGCCAGGCAATCGTCATTCAATTCTCGAGCTCACCCGAGAAATTAAAACTCCGCCGAATTGTCCAATACCATCGTTCCCTCGTCCATAAGAGGTTGCCTTCGATTTTTTCGCCTGTAACTGTCCCTTTCCAAACCATGGTACCGTGGGTGGGGCTTTCAAGTTCCGCGAGAAAATGCACGCGATCTCCGTCCAGCCGAAGCCAGTACGGACCTGCCACAAATCCAAACGGAATGCAGTTCTCAGATATAAATTTACCATCCTTGAATAGGAGCACATCCCAGGGGCGAGCTGTTCCGTCATCGTTGAACTGTCGACTGCGAAACTTCTTGCCCTCCAGAGTCGTCGCCCAGGAAGTCGCTGCGGAAAGTTCCGATGCGCTTTCTGCAGCTCGTGAACTCGCCGCCGGCCATGTCGCCGTGGCGGCAAGCAGCACCACGGCAAAATACAATGCTTCCTTGGAGGGTAATTTCATGGCTGCCGAGTTTTATGGTTGCAAACGTCACTACTTGGGAAAAGCAACGAGTCTGGCTGTTACCAATTCACGGCTCGGAGTTGGCTTGGAGTTTGGTATTGTTTGGATAGCAAAATCAGCTTTCGGCTGTCAAGCCATATGGCGGGCAAAGAACCATATCCTCCTCATGAATCTGTGGCTAAGGTCGGAGACCGGGGCGCCCCGAAAGTCACGCTTGTTCCCTCCGAGCTTCTTTGACAAAATAGGGCCATGATTATTTTGTTATCGAACGACGACGGCATCCATTCCGACGGCATCATCGCTCTGGAAGAGAGTCTGCGGCATGCCGGTGACGTTTACACCGTAGCGCCCGATCGCGAGCAGAATTCCATGAGCCATGCGTTGACATTGCATCGCCCGCTGCGCGTCCATACGGTTGGGCCGAGACGGCTCGCTATTGACGGCACGCCGACGGACTGCGTGAAACTAGCGCTGACCGGCCTATTGCCGGTACGGCCGGACCTTGTGATCTCCGGCATCAACAAGGGGCCGAATCTCGGCGACGATATCCTTTACTCTGGAACGGTTTCAGCGGCGATGGAGGCTGTTTTACTGGGCGTCCCGGCAATTGCCGTTTCACTTACAACCTTCGAAGGTTTTAATTTCAAGCCTGCTGCGGAGTTCGCGGCGATGTTGCTTTCTTATATTAGAGAAAAGCCAATTCCGAATGAAATGTTGCTGAACGTGAACGTGCCCGCACTGCCCAAGGAGCAAATCAAAGGTTGGCGGATCACACGCCAGGGCAAACGGCACTATAGCGAAACCATTATCGAGAGGACCGATCCGCGCGGAAAAAAGTACTACTGGATCGGCGGCGATCAGCTTGGATTCGACCACCACGATGGTACCGATTGTGTCGCCATCGACGAGGGCTACGTTTCCGTCACCCCGCTGCAAGTCGATCTCACGAACCATAAGCTGCTAGAAGAATTTCCCGTCACTCCTTTCGACTGGCCATGATGGCGCCCGCCAACGAAACGGTTGAAAGTCATGACTGACACCGAAATCAGAATCGACAAGTGGCTTTGGGCCGCGCGCTTCTTCAAAACCCGCTCCCTTGCCGCCGAGGCCGTCAGCGGTGGCAAGGTGGAAATCGACGGCGCGCGCGCTAGGCCGAGCCGAGCGGTCCGGCTTGGCAATCAAATCAGCGTCCGCCGCGGTCCCTACGAGTGGGTCGTCATCGTAAAGGGAATGACAAAAAACCGCGGGCCGGCATCCCAGGCACAGCTTCTGTATGAAGAAACCGATGAAAGCATGCGCAGGCGGCAAGAAATCGTCGCACAACTCAAACTGGAACGTCCCCCGGAATTCGATGCGCCGGGACGACCTTCCAAAAAGAACCGGCGGGCGATGCAGCGATTTACGCGGCGAGGGTGGTAGCTGTGGCTAGCCGGACCCCAAACCCGCCGCGGATCAGTTCGCACCCCACACGTTCCCTTGGCGAACCTGCCGAAGGCTCAGCCTCCACGGGACCGGGCCTAGTTCCCTTCGCTAGTGCAGTGTCCCCAACGCTTCTTTACATTTGGATGCTCCACAGAGGCAGGCCTTCTGCCCGTGGTCAATAGGCCGATGCCTTGTAGGCCACCCCGCCAAC
>JBFJTQ010000177.1:0-6008 GCA_041625275.1 Binatia bacterium
CCTCTTTGGCGATTAACGGGTCAACGTGGCCGGGACGTACAAAATCACCGGCGGTACTCTGTGGATCGATCAGAGCTTGAATCGTCGTGGCCCGTTCGGCCGCGGTGATTCCCGTATGCGACGAGCGATGGTCCACCGTGATCGTGAATGCGGTTCGACGAGAGTCCGGCTGACTCGGAATCATCAACGGAATCTTCAGCCGCTCGGCGACCTCCGGCAAGATGGCCGTACAAATGCGCCCCTTGCCGTGGATCAGCATGAAATTCACTCGGCGAATCCCCCTCGCACATTCGCAGAAAACCGGTGGCGTCGCTGACAGCCAGATCCACGACAACCACGTTGGTCAGTCTGTTAAGCGCGATGTGCCGCTTCAGGTATTGAAGATTACGTTGCAAAGGCTCGAACGCAAAAACCAGTCCGCCCGGCGCCACCTTCCTTGCGCTCGGCAAGGTGTACAGGCCGACATTCGCGCCGATGTCCCACACCGTCATTCCCGGCCGAAGCCGCATGGCAAAATGAGTCAGTTGACGCCGCTCCAGGGTCCCCACCCATGCGCCGTGCGTCGTCGATCCAGCGATCCAGCGCATACCACGCATGGGACCGCTGAGCACGGGCAGCCTAGTTCCGCTGGGAATCAATTTTAACGGCAGCCGGATAAGCCGGCCCAAACTTCTTTGGGAGGAAAGGCAAATCATCTAACTCATATAACTGGGAAACCGCCGCCGTCCCGTCCTCGAAGCATGAGGCGGCTCGGCGCAGAACCGGTCTGCGGTCAGTATCACTTCACAATCGACTCGTGATAGAGATTCTCGTACGAATCGACAACAGCGAAATGGCTGAACCGCTTTTCGCAGTCTGCTCGCACTTCGGATCGATCGATCTGGGCTATCCGTTCAACTGCCTTCGCGCCTTCTTCCACTGTGCTGCACAAGAAACCGTTGCTTCCATCTCGAATCACCTCGGCGACGCTGCCGCGGGCAAAGCCAATGACCGGGGTACCACACGCCATAGCCTCGGCCATGACGATGCCAAACGGCTCCTCCCACTCCACAGGCATCAATAAGGCCGACGATGAACCCAGCAGCGCGTTCTTCTGCACATCGTCTAAGGGCCCGACATAGCTGATTTGTCGGCCGTCGATATGCGGAGCGATGCACTCGTTGAAATAGTCAGCATTCGAGCCATCGCTGGACTTGTTCCCTGCGATGATCAAATTTCTGCGCGCCGCCTTGGCAATGGCAATGGCGTTGTGCGCGCCCTTGATAGTCTCCAGTCGGCCCAGGAACAGGAGCGGCGCATCTTCTGAGACACTACTGACGAACTCGTACTTCGTGAGATCGACTCCATTGAAGATGGTGCGCCACCGGCCTCCGAAGTCGCCGTGCCGGTGGCGTTCACGGTACAGATTTGTGGAGCATCCCGTAAAGCAAATGGAGGAGCCGGCGAGGAAAACCGCCTTCTTCACGCCTTTCCATGGCACGCGGTCACGCTGATAGCTCTGGATCTTTGGTAATCTTCGTAATGGCAAAACCGGCAATAGTGCCGCCAGGCGGCCAAAACTATGTATCACATCGAAATTGCGCCGGCGCCGCCACAGGATGCTGCCAACCTGCCAGAGCTCCATCAACCGGGGCCGAATTCCAAAATGCGGCGGCACTCCATAAGGTACCAGTTCCGCTGCCGTGCAACTGTCCGGGTGGGCAAAGATCGTCACCTGGTGCCCCCGCTCCAAGAGGCCGCGGACCAAAAAATCGATCACGCGCTCGATCCCGCCGTAAAGCCGCGGCGGGACCGGAATATAAGGATCAACGGTGATCCCAATGCGCAACGAGCCCGTCATTGAAGCACGCCTGCGACCGCATCGAGCAACGCACCCCGTTCCAAGGGATGCTCCCAGTGCCATCGGCGTCTCGCCGCCTCCCAGGCCGCCCACCTTGCCTGAGCCAACAAAACCTTATCATCCGCCCAACGACTGAGCCCGGACGCAAATGCGTCTATATCCCCAGGACTGTAAACAAGCGCGCCTTGCCCTATGTCCGGCGCTAGCGCTCGATGACCCCGCGTGTTACTCAAGACGACCGCCAAACCTGCTAGCATATAAGTAAATACTTTATTGCCAAGACTTAATTCGCGGTTGAAGACGCGAGGTTGCTCTAAAGAAAGCCCGACGTCATACTCACGCGCCAGATTCACCATCAAGTCCGAAGGCGCGGGCTCATGAAGCACGATTCGTAAGCGCGGAGCCGATTGCCTAGCCAACCGCTGCAAGCGTTCCAAATAGGTTGTAACGGGATTACCTCGAAGGTGTAACTCACCCACTAAATCTGCCTCTCCGATCGCATTAACGGCATCTTCCAATCCCCGTCCTGGACCGACGGTTTGACTGAACCAATACAGTCTAAGGCATTCATCGCGGCCTTGACTGACATGCGGTGCGGTCGGTGGTAGCGAGAAGGTGTTGTTTATAGCAATGGGCTCCAAGCCGTATTTTGCGGTATAGGCCTCTGCGATAGCTGGACTGCCAGCAGTTAAAAACGCGGCCCTTGGCAGCACATCAGCCTCTATGCGCCCAGCAAGCAAGTCAGGCAAATGGGAATCAGACTCGTCATCCTGTTCGGCGGTGTGAAAGTCCTCGAGGTCCAAAGCATAAGGTTTGCCTGTTCGCCTCCCTGCCTCGGCCACTGCAGCCAGCGCTCCTGCCGTGCCTCCGTAGAACAAATCCGCCGGCTCGGCCACTGCCGCCCGCACAAGCTCCGTATGCGCCCGGCTATACGCTCTCGCCGCCACGGTTAGAGGACACCACTCGGGTGTCATGGCTCTTGCCCACAGGCGCGCCTGCCGAAATCTCAAACCGGTTCGCATATGCGTAAGAAGCGCCTCGTTACGACCATACTCCACCACCGACCAATCCCAGGAGCCCGCTCGCGAACGACGTATTTCCGCGTCTGCTTCTGACGCCCACCGCATGAAACGGGCACTGACAACGCGAACTCGGTACCCAGCTTCGGCAAATGCGTCTGCCGCCTTTAGCATTCGCGGACAGGTCGCCAGGTGACCCGCCGTAACAACACAGATACGTCCTTTCATGGCATTGCAAATGGGTAACAGCGACGAGATTGCGTGAGTGTTGAGCCGCCAATACGGTAATCAGGTAAGGACAGGCTAACTTGAATTTAACTTATGGAATTAAGCGCCCAGTGTAGTGTCCGAAAAATATCTTGACAGTCCCTCGGCACAGTTTCAGGCTCCACAGAGGTGGGACAGGAGCCCGTGGGCACAAGAACGACAAGGTTCCGTCAGGCCCCAACCGTGGGAAAATCCACTCGACGGGGTTGGCGGGGTGGCCTACAAGGCATCGGCCTATTGACCACGGGCAGAAGGCCTGCCTCTGTGGAGCATCCAAATGTAAAGAAGCCTTGGGGACACTGCACTAGCCCGCATGGACCAGAGGGGAAATGGTCATCACCGGGCCACCCTTCAGCGCTGGTGTGGGCCCTTCGAATCGGACGGCTCAATTCAATAAAGACAAAAGAAGACTATTAGTGGTTGAATGGGGACGCAATAGCAGAACAGGCGGCGCCCTGTGCTACGTGAAGGGCGCGGCTCCTGCCCGTGTGCGTCTTGATCGTTCCCCCTGGTAAAAAATAATGCGGCCTGGCGTACGGACACAGGCCGCGCAAAAAAAGGAATCAGTGACGGCCGGGAACGGCTGCAAACGGCGCAGCTATTCTCCCTTTTTGGCCTTTACCTTGAATTCGACCGTCTCCAGCTCAACAATCTTGGGGTTATAGGTAGCCGTACCCGTCGTGCCAAGGCCGATTTCGCCAACTTTCGCCCTCTGCGGCGTGTATTGGGTAACTTTCGTCTCGTCATTAAAATCGACGGTGACGAGCTTTCCATCTTTGGTCACCACGATCATGTAATTCTTCTCTGTGTCCACAAGCCCGAGGTTGCCCGAAACTTTAACAGGCTTTGCTTTTGCCGCCTTCGCTGGCGCGGATGCGGCGGCTGGGGCAGCCGGGGTAGTGTCCGTATCCTGCACGGAGCAGGAGGCAAGGCCCAGAACCAGTACAAGAATGGCCAGACCCGTCATCGAAAACGCGGTTTTCATGGTGTCTCCTTAGTCCTAATTATCGTTTTCGTGGGCGCCCTCAATAATATCCTGCGCCTCACATTGGAGAATGACAACCCGCGTGGTCATTCTCCCTTCTTCGCTTTTACCTTGAACTCAAATCCATCAAGATCAGCGGTCTTGATTTTGTACGTCGTGTTCACCGAGGTGCCGAGGTTCAACTCCTTCACGCTCGCCTTCTTGGCGTCGTACCTCGTTACCTTAGTCTTGTCGTTGAAATCGATGGTGACGAGCTTGCCCTCTTTCGTGACAATAATCATATAGTTCTTGTCCGTATCGACCAGCCCGACATTACCCGTCACCTTGATCGGTTTCGCTTTTTTCTCTTGGCCCCATGCCGGCGAAATCAGCAAAATTACGAAAAACAAAGTCGTGTATTTGATTAGAGACTGCATCCCGACCTCCTTAGAAGAGTTACCAACTCTGTCCTACTCTCCCTTTTTTGCCTTGACCGTATAGTCGACGGAGACAGCCACGTTCTTGCCGCCGTTTTCGACATAGCTGACAGTCGCATCCTGGCCCAGATTGATATCGCTCATCTTGACCTTTGACGGCACCAGCTTCGTGAAGTTCGTCTTTTCGTCGAATTCAGCGGTGATCAACTTCCCTTCCTTCGTCACAATGATCATATAGTTCTTCTCGGTGTCGAGAAGCCCCACGTCACCGGACACCTTCAGCGGCTTTTCCTTCGATTTCTGCTGAGCCAAGACCGGCGCGGCAACAAACAAGGCCGCCATCACCACAAACAAAATGCCATATCGTTTCATTAGAGCCTCCTTTTTTTGTTCAACCCCGACTAACGACCTACACTAAAAGTCTTATCCAGCGGGAGAAATATATCTAACGCCGAATCTTGTCAAGCGGAAAAATATAACGTCCCGGGAGGTCGCCCCCGGAGTTTTTTGGGATCTTTCTTCGATACGAGTCAAGAAATTTAAGGCATAGTATAATGGACTGAGCCACTAGCGCTTAAAAAAACGCAGAGTTTCAGAGGCATCCTTCGTGGCAATTATTATATCCGCCTAAATACCTATATCGATTGGTTTACTCTCACCCGGGCAATCCAAGATCGTACAGAACCGCCCCCGGGCGCCGAAGTGGCGCCAGTCTCTGGCGCGGTTAATGTGGATTGACAAGTGGGGGCCACGAGCGCCTGAGCAAATCGGACAGAATCACGGCATAAAAATCCCGTGCTCGGGCGTTGTTGAGGAGGGGTTCAGCTGGGAGCTCGAAATGAAGACTTTTCTTGGAGAGGGCTAAGATACCCTGGGACTTGGCTGCCAGGGCACGTATCTCTACCGTGTCCAGGGGCTCGATGAGTAGCTCCACCGGGCCAAAATCCGGGTTGTTTCTTAAGGTTTCATCTCTGATTTGTTTGTAAGTTGTTTTGATCAGTCGCGCTTCTTCACGAGATATCCCAGAGGTGGCGACCTGAATCCTCGCTCCCGGAGAATAGCGATGAACCTCCACGTAAAGATTCAATGCTCGCCGCGAGGCTTTAAGGACAGCGTCTTTGAAAGCTTGATAGACTCGCGCCGCTCGCTCCGAATACCGCTCCACCGGAGTGGCGGTAAATCGCTTCTCCGTGGGCCGGTTCACGTTAATGCGCCAACCGTTTGCCTCGGCAGGTGTAAACCCTCTCGTAACAACGGCGGCAAGCCCGGTCTGGTAGCTCATCTGATTCACGAACTCGGCCGTGTATTGGTCAAAGCTGCCGTGGGGCGAACCTATGACAATGCCTGCTTGTGTTAATCGTGACGGTATAAGCTCGATGCGGCCGAGGTCCAGGAGTCGCACTTCTACTTGAGGCAGTCGCGGGGTATCGTCCGAAACCAGTTTGACGGCTTCACTCAGCCATGCCGACAAGATTTGCGCG
>JBFJTQ010000178.1:0-6004 GCA_041625275.1 Binatia bacterium
GTGGACTACTTCAAACGCTTTCTATCGGCGTTTCGGATGCTGTTCGGCGGTGAGCTGGGAGCCTATGCCCCGATCCTCGACCGCGGCAAGCGCGAGGCTATTCTGCGCATGAAAGAATCCTGTCCGAACGCCGATTTTTATCTGAACTGCCGGCTGGAGACCTCCGCTATATCCAGCGGTCGAAAAAATACCATCGGCTGCGTCGAGATCGTTGCCTACAGCACGGCGATCAGGTTCAAACCTTGAAGTTCGTTCCCAAAGAGCTAAAGGAAACTGCCGACATCTCCCGGGGGAAACTCGGCTTCAAGGGATGGGTCAAGAACGCTGTGGTCGCCGTGCTGACGCTCGCCGCTTTGTATCTTGGCATCGCGCTGGTCACCAACGTCATCGTCGCCGTTCTTCCCGATGATATCGAAGCACGCTGGTTTGCCGGGATGCTCGCGACAGCCGCCAAGGAAGAGAGCCAGGAAGGCCTGCACGCGAAGAGCGTCTTACGCAAGCTGAGCTCGTCCTCCGGGCTCCGCTCTTTGCCGTACGAGCTTTTTATCTTAGAGAGTTCGCAACCCAACGCGGTCGCGGTGCCGGGCGGCGGGGTGGGAGTCACCCGTAGCCTGCTCCGGGAGGTCAAAAGCGAAATAGGGCTGGCCACCGTGCTGGCCCATGAACTCGGACACCAGCAGCATCGCCACGGGCTGAAAAGGTTGGGCAGAGCGTTTCTGTGGCGCTTGATCCTCAGCTTTGTCCTTGGCGCCGTGGACACTTCCGGTTTGGAAGTTGTCCTGAAAATCACCGACGCTGGCTATTCCCGCGAACAAGAGCGTGAAGCCGATATTTTCGGACTTAAGCTCGTCCACAGTGTCTACGGGGACACCAAGGGCGCCTTGGAATTTTTCGAACTCGTGCAGCGGGAGTACGAGCAGGGCAGCGCGCGGTGGACGGGACTCTTGTCCACCCACCCCTTGACCTCGGAGCGCATCGCATATTTGCAACAGATCCAAGAACAGCTAAAGGGGAACCGCTAATCCCGCGGATTTAAGGCGACCATCGATAAAGAGGACAGGTAGACCGAGCGCTGGCTTTTTACCGCAGACAAAATCCGCTGTTGCTGCAATCTAGTAAATTGCTATCCGACCTTATTTTTCTTCTAATTTTGCCATCGGGCACTTGTTGACCTTCGGGCGTTAAGTGCATTATATGGCTGTGCGCGGGCAGGAACTTTACGACCATCGTCATAGCAACTACCGAATGATCAATGAGGAAGCCGAGCGACAGATTGTAGTACGGCAGAAATTCTATCGCCCCCTAACGGATCAAGACTCAGGACCTACGAACCTTCCCCCCAAGCGAATCGAGATGTCGACTCACAAGGGCACCATGCTTGACTTGACCCACAGGAATTTTTATAAGAGCGATAGTCTGAGGATCTCCTGAAAGGTTGTAGCGGGGTAGGCCGGCAATCGGTCGGGAAATAGGCCGATCGAGGAAACGTAAGTTTCAGATCGGCTTTTTATTGTTTAAAAAACGCCTCGGTCAGTCGCGCAACCGCCGGAGATTGTCGGGCGCATGAAAATGCTGTCGGCGAAGTAAATTAAGAAAAGGAGAGCCTTTGTGAGAAGAATTATATTTGCCCTGTTATTTCTACGCCTAGCACGCTGAACTTTGAGACTTGCCGGTTGCATGGCTATGGTGCCATGCACTTAGAGGAGGCCGAATGAAAAACTTTAGTTTTATGTCCCTTCTTGTATTATTCGCTTTTTTCGCTTCGACAGCGCATGCAACCACGCATGATTTCTATAAGGGCAAGACTGTAAGGATCGTAGTGGGTTTTTCGGCTGGTGGGGGCTTCGATACGTATTCCAGGGCGATTTCCCGCCACATAGGGCGTCATATCCCGGGTAACCCAACGGTCATTGTAGAGAATATGCCCGGGGCGGGGAGCCTGATTTCAGCCAATCATATCTACAAAGTAGCCAAACCTGACGGGCTTACTATCGGTAATTTTATCGGGGGTTTGCTGATAGGGCAGGTTTTCGGCCGACCGGGGATCGAGTTTGATGCTCTCAAGTTTGAATACCTCGGCGTCCCCGTGGGTGACACCTGGGTTTGTGCCCTAACCAAGGCAAGCGGCATTACCAGCATGGAGAAATGGTTCGCTTCCAAGACACCCGTCAAACTTGGCGGGATCGGTCCTGGCACCGGGCTCGAGGACGCGCCTAAGGTGTTGAAAGCGGCACTCGGTCTGCCGATTCAGCTCGTGTCAGGGTACAAAGGGACGGCCGATATTCGTCTTGCCGCGGAAGGCGGAGAGGTGGGAGGCGGATGTGGCTGGAGCTTGGATTCCGTGAAGGCGACCTGGACCAAAGCGATGGAAGCAGGCGATATCGCAGTTGTGCTCCAGTTGCGGCCCAAGCCTCATCCTGAGCTACCGAAAGTTCCGCTGGCTATCGACTTGGCCAAAACCAACGAGGCGCGCCAGTTGATTCGAGCGGGAACGCATGACCCGCCTGCCATCAACCGAGTCTACGCGATACCTCCCGGGACTCCTAAGGAACGGGTGCAGGCGTTGCGAAAGGCCTTTATGGATACCATGAACGACCCCGAGTTTCTTGCCGACGCTAAAAAGTCCAAACTGGACATTGAGCCTTTGAGCGGTGAAGAGGTAGAAAAAACCGTGCACGGATTTTTCAAGCTTGAGGCTAGTCTGGTGGTGAAGCTAAAAGAAATTTTTAAATAGGCGGCACCTGATGGGTTAACGATCGGTAATTTTATTGGCGCCCTGTTTCTTCAAAAGGCAGTAGCAAATCCGGCAGCTCCGTTCGATGGCCGAAAGTTTGGTTGGCCTGGGGTTCTAACGCCGGGCTCCGGCGTCTATGCCGACACTTAAGCTACCGCTCGCGGCACAGCGGCATCGCGTTCGCCGGCAGGCCGTCGCTTCAGCGAGACAGAACAAAGGCTCAGGGTTTTTGATTGATCCCGAATTCCGCAGTTGATAGTAAGATCCATGGCACGCGAGATGTGAACCGTTCGGCTGAGCTCACGACGAAGCCTGGAGTGGCGAAAGCACAGAACCGCGCAGGTTCAAAGATGTATTTGGCGCTTGGCACCCCGCCTTATTAGGTTATGGAATGCACACCGGAGAGGGAACTGCACAACCCCTCAGAGGCAGAGAACTATTGCTTTCGTTACGGAAGGTTCGCATCTCGCTTATCTTGAACTTCGGAATCCGGGTTCAAAATCTCTTTACTCCGCGGCGCAAATCTCCGGTTCTTTGAACTCTTCAACCTTGAACTTGTGAACGATCTGAACTCTCCGCACCCAGACGATGCAATCTGCAAGCCCTGCTTCACAGAAAATCCTAATTACCCTATTTGTCCGGGTTGCCGTTAGTGATCCATGCACGTGAAGGATTGGCCGCCCCAGAGGTCAACGCCGCCGATGATCATATCCAGCGCGTCCAAGCTGAGCGCGCCACGGGCAGGCACGAGCGGCGCGCCCGGGTAGTTCAATATGCGAACCTCCTCGTACGGCCCCACCAGCCGGTCGGGCGCGGGCAGTTCGATGCCACGGTTGCGGCTGCCGGTGCTCACCACGGCATCGGCCTCCGGCGTGTAATAGAGCAGCGGCGAATCGGTCCCTTCTTTTCCTCCGAATTCGTAGCCCACCAGTAAGGTTTTGATGCCCTGCCGCTCGCAGGCCGCGATGGTGAGCATCACGTCCACGAATGCGTTTCCTCCCCCGACCCAGGTGATTAACGCGCCTTCCGCCCCCAGGGTCGAAGCCAGACGCGCCGTGTTTTCGGCAACCACCTCCTTGCCCTGGTGCGTGAGGAAACGAATGCGCTCGAGAATCACACCGCCGAAGTTAACGCGCTTGCCGTGGTCGCCATAAAGACCGAACACCAACGGATGGTTTTGCCAATCCCAGGTGCTCGGGTGATGCCCTATTCCTTGAGTCGCGTTCGTGCCCAAGGCGCCGTCGAGCATCTCATTGGGATGGAGAAAAGTGGCGAGAGAATCGCGCACGCAAAGGCCGTAGTAGGTTAACCTCGAATGCGAGTGATCGCTATCGGTGTGACACCCCTGAATAAGAATGACGTTGGGTAGATTTGATTTGCCGTTGGCCAGATCGTAGCGCTGTTCCCTTTTGGGCTTCATCCCCAGAGTCGTTTCGGCCAGCAATTTGGCCGTCCGATATTCCGCCTGCTGTATGGCGCTGTGGGCGTCAATCTCGGAAAGGCCTTTGGCAAGTCGCAATATCAGAACCAGGTTCATCAGCGAAGCGAAGCGCGATGCCTGAGCGCCCGGACCCCACATATCGAGAATGGCCCAGCATTCGGCACCCGAACCGGAGCGTATCATTCCTTCGTATTCCACAGCCGTTACGACCGCCATGCCCGAGAGCCGATGCGTCCGACCACCTCCGACGGGCGCGACCGGGCTCAGCGTACCGGGAAAAATTTGGCCTTCCCCTTTGACCTTGACCCGCGGCTCCACGATATCCCGCACACCCGTGATCCTGACCTTCTCGCCGGGTGGGGCCACTGCCAGCGCAGCCTCTCGAATCCTCTTATCCTGCAGGAGAAGCGCTATAAGGCCTTCCTCATCCACCTCCAAGACCCCCGCTTCATATCGGGTCACCCTACTAAGGCGTATCTCCCTCACTGGGAATTCTGCCATGTCGAGATGCATGTTCCTCCCTCACAAAAGACGGCATGAGCCTATTTGTTCTTTCGACCGCGTCATTTTAGTCGTAATTCCGCGTCTCGGTCGGAGGTGAATCGTCGTTCGGCCTTGCCGAAACTGCGATCACGCCCCCGCTGTCCTTCTCCGGCAGGCGGCGCTTTTGTCCCGCAGCAACTAATAGCACAAGGGAAAAACGGCGCAAACAGAACAGTTTCCGAAACAAACAACAAACTGGCCCTAACTTTCGCGTTCCACTATTGACAGCGCTCGGCGGTCGTAATAAAGCCTCGATACGGCCGCTCAATCGTTGCGAGATAGGGGCTTAAACGATCCGCCTAAAAAAGGAAGAAGGTGAATGTCATGAAAAAGGTTTCCTTGGCTCTAGTATTCGTACTCCTGTGGTGCTTGGAAGTATCGGCGCAGACACCCAACTATCAAGGAAAGCAAATAAGGATCGTAGTGGGGAATACGGTGGGCGGATTTTTTGACCGCTGGGCACGCCTGCTTGCGCGCCATCTGCCGAAACACATTCCAGGGACTCCCGATATTATCGTCCAGAACATGCCTGGTGCCGGGTCGATCGTGGCCTCCAATTACGTTTACAATGTCGCCAAGCCGGACGGACTGACACTAGGTATGCCGAATCCAGGTCTTTACCTGGATCAACTGGTGGGCCGCTCCGAGGTTAAATTTGACGTGCGCAAATTTCTCTGGATAGGTTCGCCGGTTCGCGAACCGATTCTTCTTTACATGCGTACCGACGCCCCTTTTAAGTCGGTCGGGGACATGCGCGCCGCCAAGCAACCCGCCCGGTGCGGGTCGACGGGAACGTCCAGCTCGGATTACATTCTTGCAAGACTGCTCGAGGACGCCCTGCCGCCACTGAAGATTCAGACCGTGCTGGGCTATCAGGGGGGCTCCGAGATCGACATGGGAGTGGAGCGGGGTGAAGTGCAATGCCGAGGGATGACGGCGTCTCCCTTCTTTGGCCGTGAGCCGTTTCTCAGCTGGATGAAAAAGGATTTTGTGCGGCCGATTCTTTTCACGGGAAAACAGCGCCATCCCAAAGCTCCCGACACGCCGACGATCTATGAAGTTTTTGACAAAGAGAAGGTGGCGGAAGCGAGCCGGCGGGTCGCCGAGGTGATTCTGGCGGCGGAAGATTTCGGCCGGCCGATTATGGCAGGGCCCGGCACCCCGGCCGATCAAGTAAAGATTTTGCGCGCGGCATTCAACGCGGCGATCAAGGACTCCGAATTGCTGGCTGAAGCGGAAAAGGGGAAGATGGACGTGGATCCGGTGGGCGGAGAAGACTTGCAGCA
>JBFJTQ010000179.1:0-5997 GCA_041625275.1 Binatia bacterium
CTCGAGCGCCGCCTCGGCGGCGGCGGGGTTCCCGTCCGCAAGGTATTTTCGGGCTTCTTCCCACTGCCTCTCCTGCATCAGAGATGAAGCCGAATTACCGCCGTAAGAGAAACCTATCCCCGAGAGGACGGCTAACACGACTAGCCAACCTCTCAGCATCGATTACTTCCACATTTCATGGGGAATCTCGTCTTCTTTGCCTTGTTCAATGAGCTTGTCGTGCTTGAAAGCTTCTTTCAAGCCCAGCCATGTGAAAAAGATGACGAGAATAAGCATTCCGATGATCGGTATATTGTCGGGCTTGGTTACGATTTCGAGAAAATTATGCCAACCGCTTGGTTCTTCCATAAGCAACTGCACCGTCTATCGAGATACTTGAAAATATTAGAAAAATTTCTCGAAGTCAACGCACCGAAACGGCCCCACCGAGGACTGCTCTTACGCGCCGTGACCCCGAGCTTTACCGATACCAGTCGATCCTGCGTAGCTTGCCATCAATGGCAGACGGATAAAAGGCCAACGCTCGCTGTGAATGCGGCTCGTTGCCTATTCGGGCAAGCACCTTTCTCATTGGGGAAAACCGGCAACGAGTTCTCTAAGCCGTTCCTTCGCGCTCTGCAGGATAGCCGTGCCGTCACCGGGCAGGAGAATATCGAAGTCGAGAACCAGAAGTTCGCTCACGCTCCGGCGTAAACGCGGCGGGTCATCAACGACTTTATCGGGAAGCAGCTTGCACTTTCCTGGCGGATCGCCGACAACGGCATCGCCCACGATGAGAATCCTTCGCTCCGGCCAATGGAACGCGACTTCACCCGGAGACTTCCCCGTGGCGGCGATCACGCTCAAGGGGTCGATGTTGCCGCCAACCTGCAGCTCCTCATCTAGCTCAGCCCCCTGGCCGCGAGCATGCGGCGCGTCCGCCGGATGCATTGCTGTTCGGGCACCGGTGCGGCTACGCACGCGATTGGCAGCGCGAGAATGGTTACGGTTGGTGAGCAGGATCCGAGCCACGCCAAAGGACGCAAGCTCGTTCATGACCTCGTTAGAGGGCTCAACTGGATCTATACAAACATTTCCCGTAGGGAGCCGGAGAAAATACCCATTGAAGTTATACCCGTGCGGTTCGGAGAACCAGTGCCAGGTATAGATATCAGGCAAAATCTCCTTCATCATGTCCGGGGCCCTCCAAAATCAGCGGCGGGCCAGCGCCTTGTCCCCGCGGCTGACCAATTCAAATACACCTGTCACTTCTAATTTCTCACCCCCCGCACCCGTCGCTTCCCTAATGGTGATGGTGGTGATGATGGTGCGAATGCCCACGGCCCATCTCCGTGTGGCGGAAAATCAACGATTTGATTACCACGGGAACCGCCTTGGCGTCAGGAAGCTCTTGCCCGATATCGATAAAATCAAAGTCTTTCAGGTCGATGCCGTCAATGGACACGATACCAGCCCCGGGGACGAGTTCGCGCTCAATGATATTACCCATGAGCTTGGCGATATCGGCATCGAACACCAACACGAGCGGCTGTCCCGCATCCACATGTTCCCGCATGGCGCCGACCAATCCTTCGGCGAGGGTCCGAATGAGCGGGTAGGCAGGCCCCAACTCCCAACGGATCGCCAGGGCCACCGCCCGGTCGCCATCCTGGATGTCGAAACGCTGCAAGGCCTTTTCCACTGAGCCCTTGATGTCTCCCGCCGTGACCGCCTCTGTCTGCTCAAATTGAGGCGTAACCACCTGTAAATTCCTCAGCGGAAGCAGATCGGGGTGGGATAGGTAAATCGTATTGCCGCTCACTTGCACGGTGTACTGAGAAGCTCCGATTACGGTGGCGCGTATGCGCACTTCCGCCGGCCTGAGTGGAATAATGCCGCTAGCCAGCTTGTTGACCCGTCGACGCACGCGGCGCCCGAGATGGACGCCAAGGTCGCCGAGATTGCGCTTTTCGAATCCATATACATATTCCGATACGCCGCCGGAAAACATGATGGCGTGAACCGGGTCCTTGAAGTCGATGTTCGGCGTGAGCAACAAATCCTCCACATGGGGTGAAAGCTTGCCTCGTTCCAACACTTCGAACAGCGAATCGCACAGAACCTCGCTGAACTTCTCCTTATCATCTTCGCTCATGGTGGCGCCCAGGCTCAGCGAAATCCCGGCTGTTTTTGCGATCTTCAAAGCCGTGTCCTCAAGCCGGTTAATCTTGCCGCTGTCGTCCATGGCCACCAAGCGCGCCCCCACTTCGAGGGCGCAAGTATCAACGACCTTTCCTTGCTGGACAATCGCGATCTTGCACGTGCCGCCGCCAATATCGACGTTCATCACGGTAAATTCGCCGCCCTCTTTATAGGTCATGCCGACGGCCCCCGATCCAAAAGCGGCGAGAATGGCCTCCAGATTGTGGCCCGCGGTGGCGCACACGAATTTTCCCGCTTGCGCCGAGAAAAGCGCGGCAATGGCCTCGGCGTTCTTCTTTTTCGCCGCTTCTCCCGTGACGATGATCGCGCCGGTATCAATATCATTGGGGGTCAGACCGGCCTGGCGATACGCTTCGTGAATGAATTCATCGAGTCGGTTGGTATCAATGGTCGTCTTATCCACGTAAGGGGTTAAAAGAATGGGCGACTCGTGGATAATCTCGCGATTGACGACAACAAACCGACTAGAAAGCGCGATGCCCTGACGCCTTAGCGTGAGCCGCGAAAAAATTAGGTGGGAAGTGGATGAACCGATGTCGATACCGACCGAATTGAGCGTTATTCGCTCAGAGCGCCACATGGGGTGGTCTTCATCCATGGGCACCCCATTTTCCTCCTCCTCGTCCTCGTGTCCTTCATGCAAATACAAGGTTTCCGCTTCCAAGTTCTCCATGCTCCCTTACTAATCCTTTCCGGGTAATTGGTGACTCAGCTTTGGGCAGATGCAGTTTGAATAGCACAAGATAGGATCTCATGCCACCGGCCAAAAGCCCTCCATTTGGAGGATGGACAAGCACTTAATTCGGCGATAAGATGCCATCATTCTCAACATTATGGGTCAAGAAGAGTACCAAGAACTGTCCTCATTTCTTAGGCGCTTCAGCCGGCGTTTCAAGCTGATCAAGGGGATCGAGGGGGTTTGCCTTACCGGCATCTGTGCGCTGCTACTTTTCGCCCTCGGGCCGGGCATTCAACAAGTCAGGGATTTTTTTCCCTACGCGCCCCTCGTTTACAGCATCTTGACGGCGACGGTACTGCTCGTTCTGGTCGGTTGGACATTGATTCGTTTTTTTCGCCGGTTTTCCCAAGAACGGGCGGCGCGCTACATCGAGGAAAAACAGCCTCGGTTGCGCAACAATCTGATCAATTCCTTACAGCTTTATCCTCAGATCGCCGAGGCCGGGGAGGCAACAGGATTTTCTACATCGATGGTCCTGGCGCTTCTGCGTACCACCCGCAGGCAGCTTTCCGGATTACAGGTGAGGGAATTGCTGGATACCCGAGGCGTAAAAGCCAGCTTGCGTTTCTTTGGCCTTCTTTTCGTGCCCGTGTTGATAATGGTCTTGTTCAATCCGTCCTGGGTCGGTGAGACTTTCAGCTTGTTGACACGTCCTCTTGACCATTTACCCCCATCGAAAACCATAATCGACATCACGCCCAAGAATCTGCGCGTAGCGCGCGGCACGCTGGTCACGATCCAGGCTTCGACAACCGGCGCGATTCCAAAAACGCTGGATCTCGTTGTTTGGGCCGGGACCAACGAGCGCGGGGAGCGCATCGGTGAAGAAAAACTGGCGATGGAAAACCTCGGCGAGGGTAAGTTTACCGCAACGATTGGACGCTTGGGGAGAACTCTTCGCTACCGGGCAACCACCGGCTCTTTCTCCTCCCCGGTGTATACCGCTGAAGCCATAGATCCGCCGGAAATCGGCAACTTGCAGCTCACTCTTTATCCGCCGGCGTACACGGGTCTCGGCCCGGTTTCCGTGGCGGGCGGAAACATCGAAGGTCTCAAAGGCTCCACCCTGCGTTTTAGCGCAGCGACGACGAAAGAGGTCGTCATGGCCGAGATGATCAGCGACGCCGACAAGCGGGTTCCGCTTAAGGTCGAAGGGCGCAAGCTCTCGGGCAACCTGGTGCTGTTCCAATCGCAGCAATACCGCATCGTCGTCGAGGATGCCTACGGTTTCCGCAATTCACCTATCGTCTACGAGCTAACCGTCAAGGCGGACGGCTTTCCCACTATCGATTTGCTCGCACCCACCGAGGACTTGGAAGTTAACGGCGACGAAATCCTATCCCTGGATTATGGCGCCCGGGACGACTTCGGTATTGGCGAAATCAACTTGGTGGCCAAGGTAGGCGAGCGCGAGGACAAGATCCGCCTGCATAAGAACGAGACCAGACGGCTGATCACGCGTGAGCAGTTCAAATGGGACTTGGGCAAGCTGGCCCTGCGCGAGGGACAGGAAGCGATTGTTCATTTGGAAGTTTTTGACAATGACACCATTTCTGGGCCCAAGCTAGGGACCTCGCGACCCCTGAGGTTGCGGCTCAAGAATCTCCGCGGTGAGCACCGCCAGGTCGCCGAAATGGTCAGGGATCTCAATGCTCGGATGGTCGACCTTCTGGGGGACCACCTCGAAGCGCCGCTGCCCGGGGAGAAGGAGGCCCCGCAGGCTCGGGAGTTCGACAAGAAATTCGAACAAAACCTCACTGAAGCGCTAAAGCGCACCGAAGAAGTCATGCGGCGAACCGAAAAGGATCGTCTAGCGGATTTCGCCACCTGGTCCGACCTCGACGCCCTGAAACGAAACCTTCAATTCACCAGAGACGAATTAGTCAAAAAACAATCGCAGGCCGATTCGGCGGAAGAAAAATTGAAGGCGCGCGATGAAATCTCCGCGGAGCTCGAGCGCATGTCGCTGCTGTCGGAAGAAATCGGCAAGCGGCTCAAAGCTCAGGAGCTGGCCTCAACGGCACAAGACCTCGCCCGCAGCCAGGAACGTCTCATGGAGTCGCTGGAAAAACTTCAGAGCGGCGACAAGAATCTCGACGCCATCCTCAAACAAATTTCAGAACTCGGCAAGCTGTTGGCGTCTCTCCAGCAGGCCATGTCGCAATTCGCCCAGCAGTTGCCGGATGACTTCATGAACATGGACGCGATGCGCAATCTGGGATTCAGCGAGATGTTCTCCGCATTGGAAGAGATTCGCAAAAAGCTGATGCAGGGCGACATCGAGGGCGCGCGTCAGCTTGCGCGGGAGCTTTTCAATCAGATGGCGGCGATGGTGGCGGCGCTGCAGAGCGGGCAGCGTTCCGCCATGGCATCGAGCATGGGAAGGATGCAGGGGGAAATGGGTCGCTCCACCAGTGAACTGCAACAAATCCTGCGCGAGCAACAGGAAATCTTGATGGCAACGGAGGATGTGAACAAGTCCGCGCTGAGCGAGCGGGACACCGCCCTGAAAGAGAAACTGGACCGCTTTTTGGAAAAAGCAAAGTCGGAGCTGGGACAATTGACCGAGCTTTTCCCCGACCGCGAGGGCGGAGAAACAGGTGACGCCGAAGCCGCGAATACCCAGCTCGACGACGCGACCATGAATCAACTCCTCAAGAACATGATTGCCAAGCTGCTTGACAAAGACTTTCCAGGGTATGCCCAGGGAGATGAAATCGCCCGCAAGGAGCTGGCCAAGCAACGCAGCCCGGTGCAAGAACCGCGAGCGGCGCGGGCGGACTCCAGTCTCAAGGGCTTGAGAGCGGAGTTGGACGCTCTCATGGCCGAACCCGCACAGGCAATCAAAGAAACGGACAAAAGAGAGCTGCGCGATCTGTCGCATCGCCAGGGCAACCTGGGCGAGCGCACCCGGGAATTGCACGAAAAGCTCGAGTCGCTGTTTCAACTCTTTCCTTCTCTCGACCCCAAGATCGTCAAGAACATCGGCGAGGCGGGAAAGTCCATGGGCAATGCCAAGGAGCGGCTGGGCCAACTCGATCCCCGAGGCGCCGTTC
>JBFJTQ010000180.1:0-5979 GCA_041625275.1 Binatia bacterium
GGTCTCGCGAAAGCGGATGCTTGCCTTAACGGCAGATTAAAGTACTATATTCTTATGCCAGTGAGCATTCTTTTGATTGAGAATAATAATCTATCGCGGCGTAATATTGCCGCATACCTCGAGAGTTTTGGATATTTGGTCTCTGAGACCGAAGACGGCGAGGAGGCTCTTAAACTAATCAAAGACATTAAATTTGACGTGGTTATAACCGATTTGCGACTTGACGGGATGGTCAATGGGCTTGACCTACTTGCATGTTACAAGGAGGTTTGCCCCGACGGCAGAAGTTTCCTCATCACGGCGTTCGGCAGTAATCAAGTCAAAGAAAAGGCCATGTCGCTTGGCGCCGTTTATCTGGAGAAGCCAATTCAATTGAGCGAGCTGGTTGAGCGTATCAAGAACATAACACCCGCGTAGCTTCCCATACCCCGTCTGTATTTGTAGCCATGCCGTTAGTTTGAAGGTCCATCCCCAATCCCCAATCTCGTCTTGGACAATCGTCACTGTCGTTAACGCCAGCTTATGCTGCTCGATCCTACGCTCAACGCGGGCATACGCGGCGATGAACCTCGTCGCGCTCTGCGCCAAAATTGAAGAAGGCCTAAGAAATCTTAGGCCTTCTTCACGGCTTTCCAGCGAAGCAAAGGAGGGTGAAATCTTCGCTTACTGGATGGCTCCCACTTTGGGGCGCCATTTGTCAAAGCGTCTTTCGATCTTGGTTAGCAGCTCCATGGAGACCATGCCGCTCAACGCAAAGATTAAGACGCCGACAAAAACCTTATCGGTTTGAAATGTTGCGCCTGCGACGGTGATCATGAAACCAATCCCCGCCGTGGCGGCATAGAGTTCGCCGACCATAACGCTGACTAAGGCACGACCAACGCCCAAACGCAGACCCGTGAGAATGAACGGCACCGTCGAGGGCAGCACGACCGTTTTGAAAACTAGCCATTCGGACGCGCCAAAGCTGCGCGCGGCGTTGAGCAGGTTGTACGGGGTGGTTTTGACTCCGTCGCGGGTGTTGATCAAGATGGGGAAAACCGCACCTAAGAAGATGATCCCAACTTTGGAAAGAATCCCGATACCCAGCCAGATAATCACAAGAGGCAAAAGAGCGACGCGGGGTGTAGCATTCATGGCGTTGATGAACGGGTCGAAAATGTACGCCATTCGCCTGTACCAACCAACCATGATGCCGAAGGGAACGCCGAAGGCCACCGACAAGAGGTAGCCCCAGAAAAATTCAATCCCGCTGACCCGCAGGTCATTCCAGATCTCGCCGGAGCTGAACAGCTGCACGGCCGCGTTCCAAATGAGCGACGGCGCACTCATAAACATAGGGTTAATCAGTTGAAACACGTTGCCGACGAGTTCCCAAATGGTGAGAAAAACGGCGACTCCCGCGGTCCCGAGAATCTTTTTTTCTTGGTTGAGGTAAAACTTGTATAGGGCCGAGGCTTCGGCAACCTTTACGTCGAGTAGTAGTTCTTGAGCAGTGTCGCTTTGGTCGGCCATGGTTCGGTTCCTCTTCTGGTATTGCTAGTCAAGAAGGCTCTTTTTATCCGGTTACACATACTAGATACAACTTTAGTATGTCAAGCAACTTCCTATGCTAAGTCTAAAGTCTTATATGCCATGCTCACTTTTTGCTGCGTCCCGACGGACCGATGGTCAAAAGCGGCTGCCTTTAACTCAAAATTACGGTGGTTTAAGTTACGGGCCATCTGTCGCATGATGTCAGCCATCGACCAAAGGCGCCAACAGACCGGACTCAGATGCCCGTGGAAGTGCGTGGCGTGGTCCCGCCCTTAGGTAGGCGTCCCGGTTGACTTTGGCGATTTTTTAATTTAGTAGATGTGTCTTGAGAAAATGCCATGAAATATGCGGTAATTAGAACTGGTGGAAAGCAATACCGGGTGTCCGAAGGTGATCTCGTCAAAGTCGAAAAACTCGATGGCGAAGTGGGAGACAAAGTTACACTAGCCGAGGTTTTGTTCATCGGCGGCAACGGCGAAGTGAAGATCGGGTCTCCGGTTGTTGAAAACGCCAAAGTAACAGGCGAGATTGTTAGCCAAGCCAAAGCTAAGAAGGTTTTGGTTTTCAAGAAAAAAAGGCGGAAAAGCTACAGCCGTCAGCGTGGTCACAGGCAGCACCAGACAACGCTGAAGATCACCGCAATCGAGTTGTAGGCGAAGGAGTTTTAGCATGGCGCATAAGAAAGCCGGAGGAAGTTCCCGAAACGGCAGAGACAGTCAGGGCCAAAGAAGAGGCGTCAAGATATTTGGCGGGGAAACCGTGCGCGCGGGGAATATCATTGTCCGCCAGCTCGGTACGCGCATCCACCCCGGTAAGAACGTGGGCATGGGAAGGGATTATACGCTTTTTGCAAGAATCGACGGTATTGTTCAGTTTGACCGGCTCGACAGACAAAGAAAACGCGTCAACGTGCTGCCTCGATAGAGCCAGCTCATGGCGCCCTGTAAAAGCCCCTGTCGGGGCTTTTTTTTTGCTCGTGATCGGGCGGCGGTAGGCAGTCGGGTATCCCGTGAAATTTATCGATGAAGTAAGAATTAAAGTAACGGCGGGCGACGGCGGGCGCGGTTGTGTCAGTTTCAGGCGCGAGAAATTTGTTCCCCGCGGCGGACCGAATGGCGGCGATGGTGGCGATGGCGGCGACGTCGTTGTCGAAGCCGACCCCCAACTGACCACTCTTCTCGATCTCCGCTATCAGAAACTCTATAAGGCTGGGCGCGGTGAACATGGCATGGGAAAGGATCAGCACGGGAGGCGCGGTCAAGAGCGTGTCATCAAGGTTCCTCTTGGGACGATGATACGGGATGCACACACAGGCGAACTGCTGGCCGACCTCAGAAGCGCGCGTGAACGCATCGTTGTGGCCGCGGGCGGAAGAGGGGGAAAGGGCAACGCTCACTTTGTCTCGTCGACCAACAGGAGTCCACGCTTTGCGCAGCCCGGCGAAGCGGGAGAGGATCGCGACCTGGAAATCGAGCTGCGCCTGCTCGCTGACGTAGGCGTCATTGGCATGCCCAACGCGGGCAAGTCAACTTTGCTGGCCGCGGTCTCCGCGGTTCGGCCGAAAATCGCCGACTACCCGTTTACGACGCTCGTGCCGAATTTAGGTGTGGTAAGCTACGATGACGGGAAGAGTTTCGTTATGGCGGATATCCCGGGGCTAATTCGTGGAGCCCATGAGGGACATGGGTTAGGAGACAAATTTTTAAGACATGTGACGCGGACCCAATTGTTGATTCATTTGCTTGACGCGTCCAAGACCCATGTTGAAGAGACTCTCGCCGCTTGGGAGACCATCAATCGGGAGCTAGCGCTCTTCGATCCGGAGCTGTCGAGAAAACCACAGGTGGTGGTGGCTAACAAGATCGACGTCCCGGAAGGAAGGGCGAACGCACTGCTGTTGGACGAAATGTTGCCAGAGCGCGCCAGACCGCTTCATCAGATATCTGGCATTACCGGCGAAGGCGTGCGCGCACTTATGAACGAAGTCGGGCGGCGCTTAGATCAGTTGCGGCACGACAAGGAACAAGCAGGTGACACAGCTGAACTATAAGAGCCAGATAGTGCGCAATGCCCGCCGCGTTGTGGTCAAAATCGGCAGCCAGATCTTATCTTCCTCTGTGGGGATCGAGGAAGGGCGGCTAAGAGGACTGGTGCGGGAATTGGCGGCCCTCCATGACCAGGCCAAGGCTCTCGTGGTGGTCAGCTCGGGAGCAGTGGCTGCCGGCATGACCCAACTGGGTCGAAAAGAGCGGCCAAAAACGATCCCGGAGAAACAAGCCTTGGCAGCCGTCGGTCAGATACGTTTGATGGCGCTTTACGAGAGGCACTTTGCCAAGTTCGGGAAAAACGTCGCGCAGGTTTTGCTTACCCACGAGGACCTAGCCAACCGTCAACGCTATCTCAACGCCAAGCACACGTTTCAAATGCTGCTTGAATCCTCCATTATTCCCATCGTTAACGAAAACGATACGGTGGCCGTGGAGGAGATGAAATTTGGCGATAACGACCATCTTTCGGCGCTGGTTGCGACCGTCTTGGGGGCGGACCTGCTGATCATCCTGAGTGATGTCGAAGGGGTGTTTGATCACGATCCGCGCGTTCATGCGGACGCCCGGTTAATTCCGTTGATCCAAGAAATCAAAGCGGTCAAGGTTCAAATTGCGGGTGAGAGTCAAAGCCTGTTTGGCACTGGCGGCATACTTTCAAAAGTCGGCGCCGCCGAGAAAGCGGCGGCGGCCGGGATTCCGACCGTCATTACAACTGGACTCGTGAGCGGTTCGATCGCCAAGGTGCTGGACCCAACAGAGGAAATCGGGACACTCGTTCTTCCGGAAGTGAACCGTTTGACGAATCGCAAACACTGGATCGCCTACAACTTAAAACCTGCGGGCGACCTCGTTGTCGACGCCGGGGCCCAGGAGGCTCTGGTAAAAAACAAGAAAAGCCTCCTACCATCCGGCCTGAAAGAAGTGCGCGGGTCGTTCGGCGCCGGGGAGTGCGTCCGCTGCGTCGATCTTCAAGGGCGGGAGTTTGCTCGAGGGCTGGTCAATTACAGCGCGCAGGAGTTGAATCAGATCAAAGGATTGCATACAAGCAGGATTGAAAAAGTCCTCGGCTACAGGGCCTACGACGAGGTCATTCATCGCGACGATCTCGTCTTACTGTAAGGGATATGGATGGGGTGAAAACTTCGCCACACACAGAAGAAGCCGTCCGGCTCGGTCAACGCGCCAGGGTTGCGGCGCGCCGGCTCGCGGTACTTTCTTCAGAAGAAAAGAATCGCGCTTTGCGTCTCATGGCGGACCGGCTTGAGGCTCAGAGCAGCTTCTTGATCGAGGAAAACAAACAAGACCTTGAAGCCGCGCGCCGCAGCGGCCTCTCCGCCGCGTTGCTCGACCGCATCGCTCTGAACTCCAATCGGGTGCAGGCGATGGCGAAAGGCTTGCGGGAAGTTGCCGTTTTGCCGGACCCGGTGCGTGAAATCGTCAAGATGTGGCGCCGGCCTAACGGCTTGCAAGTGGGCAAGATGCGCATCCCCCTCGGTGTCATCGGCATCATCTATGAGGCCCGGCCGAATGTCACCGCCGATGCTGCGGCGCTGTGCCTGAAATCCGGCAATGCAGTGATTCTCCGGGGGGGCAGCGAGGCTCACCGTTCGAATCAGGCCATCGGCCATGTCTTACAGGCGGCGTGCGCCGATACGCTGGTGCCGCCCGAAGCCGTTCAAGTCGTGGCATCCACGGACCGCGCGCTGGTTCGGGAGCTGCTGCAGCTCGAAGACTACATCGATCTCATCATTCCACGCGGCGGCGAGGATCTGATTCGCGCGGTGACGGCTAATTCGCGCGTCCCCGTCATCAAGCACTATAAAGGGATCTGCCACGTTTACGTCGATGACGACGCATCCCTCGAAATGGCGGAGCGAATCTGCATGAATGCGAAAGTCCAACGGCCCTCCGTCTGCAACGCGATGGAGACCCTGTTGGTCCACGAATCCATTGCTGCGGCATTCTTGCCCGCCATGATTGCGAAATTTCAAGCGGCGGGCGTTGAAATCCGCGGTTGTGAAAGAAGCTGTGCCTTGTGTCCTGGCATCAAGCGGGCGACAGCAGAGGATTGGACGACGGAATACCTGGACTTGATTCTTTCAGTCCGCGTTGTGAGGGACATGAACGAGGCCATCGATCACATTGAGCGTTACGGTTCCGCGCACACGGAAACGATTGTGACGACGAACTACGGGAAGTCACGGGAGTTCGTCGATCGCATTAACTCATCAGCCGTCATGGTGAATGCCTCGACCCGCTTCAACGACGGTGGCGAGCTCGGTCTGGGGGCGGAGATCGGCATCAGCACCAGCAAAATCCATGCGTTCGGCCCCATGGGGCTGGAGGAACTGACCACGACTAAATTTATCGTGTTCGGGGACGGGCAGGTCCGCGA
>JBFJTQ010000181.1:0-5957 GCA_041625275.1 Binatia bacterium
AGCGGTTCCGGGTCTCCGACGGGCTTGAAGCCCACGCGCAAATCGAGCCTTGTTGCGGGGCTGTCACCACATGTTACACCCAGCGCATGATAACGAGGATTTGCGTCTATAACCCATTTAACGACCGCTTGCAGCCGCATTTGCTCTACGCCCGGCCTTCGACAGCTCGGCTTCACACAAATCTGGTAAAAGTCGCCTACCTCGGGTGCGGCAAGGACGATTCTATCTTAGGCCAAGCTGACTTCACTTGCCCGTTGTTCAGCAACCATACGTAGATCGCGGAATCTACGCGATTGTGGTAAGCCGCCTGATAAGCGCTCGTTGTCAGTTCTTGTCGGTCTTTCCACCCACTCCCATTAAGCCCTTACAGTCTCCAAAAACCATTCTGCCGGTATCTCTTGGCCAAGACCCTTTTCTCGGGCGGCTTTATAAATCGCGCCACCGACGGCGGCAAACTGCGTTCCCAGGCCGATGTTGTTGAGAAACAGCGTCACCTCGGTGGCGCTGTTTCGTCCACGGCGCTTTCCAATGATGATCTCTCCCAGCTCCGGCGCATCGGCGCATTCGACGGCCTTCTCCTGCAGCGGCGCAATGCCTTCCTTCGGCCCGCCAACGCAAATCAGCAGGTCCGGCTCGCGCGTGTTGACGACGATGTAATCGCACTTCTCTTGCAGACCCGGCGCCAGCTCGCGGCGCGTGTTAATCGACCCCACATGCATGCCGGCTTGCACCCACTGGGGAAAAAGCACCGGCTCCATCGAATTGGTGGCGGCCAGGAGGATATCGACTCCCTCGCCAACATTTTCCGGCCGCGAAACCGGCTCGATCTCGACTCGAAGCTTTTGACCCATTTCTATGGAAAACCGCTTGCGGTTTTCTGCATTCGGACTGTAAACCTTGACGCGCTTGATATTTCTGACCGCACAGGCAGCCATCAACTGCGCGCTCGCCTGCCAACCGGAACCGAACAAGCCGATCACCTGGGCATCCGGGCGCGCCAAATATTTGATGCCGAGCCCGCTGGTGCCGCCCACACGCATTTTTTGCAGATAACCCTCTTTGAGAATTGCCAGTAATTCGCCCGTCTCGATACCGAAGAGCATGACGACGCCGACATAGTGATTGGGATAGACTCTCTGGAACTTATCCTGCCGCCGGACGCCTTTTATTACCGGCCAGCGAATCTTCTCCGAATTGATCCTCTGCGCCAATACGCCAAGACCTGGCACCGCACCCTCCATGGTCTTGTAGCGGTAATAGACATCCTGTTCGGAAGTGGGGGTAAAGGTATCCGAACGAGGCCGATTGACGGCCATTCCCTCGGCCAACTCGCGGAACGATTGCTCCAGCGCCTCGAGGCAAGCCTGCACCGGCATTGCCTGCTCGGCTTCTTCGCTTGTAAGTAAGAGCGTCATGGCACTTTCCTATTCAATCTAGCTAATCTCGGCCCCTCAGGTTCAAGAACCCAAAGGACCAGCATGTCGTTTGCCTACTTTGACCCGCAAACTTCATCACTGGCCTGTGGAACAAGCATCTCACGGCTAATACTTGACTTGGATCAGGAACAATCCACATGCGGGCGCAGTAGGCCCGGCTTTGGTTCTGTCACGGGCTTCGAGCAGTTCCGCAAACTCCTGCGCTGTGCGTAGCCCGCGCCCCACCTCGACCAGGGTTCCGATGATATTGCGCACCATGTGCCGAAGAAATGCGGTCGCCTCGATGGTTAAGACCAAGAGGTCGCCTCTCTGTTCAAGATCTGCGCGGTAAATCTTTCTTACCGGATGCGCCGCGTCACAGCCGGCGGCACGAAACGAGGAAAAATCATGCTCCCCTTCGAGACAGCGGACCGCTTCGCGCATGGCGGACAGATTTAGCGGGTCGTGCACATGCCATGCACGGCGCAGATAGAAAGGCGACGGAGCGGAACGATTGAGAATATGGTACTCGTAAATCCGGCTCCGGCCATCGCGTCGCGCATCGAAGGCGTCGGGCACAATCTCGACGTCGGTGACTGTGATATCCTCGGGCGTCAGCGCATTCAGGGCGCGCTGCAATCGGTGCAAGTCCGGTGCTGAGTCGCAGAAAAAATTGGCCACCTGCCCCAGTGCATGAACCCCGGAATCCGTGCGTCCGGCACCGTTGATGCGAGTTGCTTGGCCGAAAAACGTTGACACGGCGCGCTCCAAAACCGATTGAATGGTTTCGCCGCTGAGCTGGACCTGCCAGCCATGATAGTTCGTCCCGTCGTATTCAAGGGTCAGTTTGATGTTCAATTGACTTGTTCACCCATGAATTTTCCGCCGACGCGGGCCGTCCAGCCGCCTAAGCAGATGAGACCTTCAAAAGCCGGTGGGAATGCCGCCGCTACTCTCGGCATCAAATGTAATCGCGAATCAAGATCTCGGCGATCTGCACGGCATTGAGAGCCGCGCCCTTGCGCAAATTGTCCGCGACAACCCATAAATTGATGCCGTTGGGAACGGAGTCGTCCTCGCGAATCCGCCCGACGTAGGTCGCATCTTTACCCACGGCGTCAATGGCCATGGGATATATGTTGAGCTCGGGTTCATCGCATAGAAAAACGCCCGGCGCCTCCTTGAGAAGGGCTTTGACGTCGCCGGCAGTCAGCTTCTTTTCCGTCTCGACATTCACAGACTCGGAGTGGCCGCAGAACACCGGCACACGGACGGTGGTCGCCGTTACGCGCAGCGATGGCTCTCCCAGAATCTTTCGCGTCTCGTTGATCATTTTCAGCTCTTCTTTGGTGTAGCCACCCTCCAGAAAGACGTCGATGTGCGGAATGCAGTTGAAGGCGATTTGATGCGGAAATTTTTCCTTTTTGATGTCCTGACCGTTGAAGAGCGCGGCCACTTGCTGGCTGAGTTCTTCCATCGCCTTGCGTCCCGCTCCGGAAACGGATTGATAGGTCGACACGACGACGCGCACGATTCGCGCCGCGTCGTGTATCGGTTTCAGAGCGACAACCATTTGAATCGTCGAACAGTTTGGATTGGCGATAATCCCGCGTTTCTTGTAGAGCGCGATATCTTTCGCGTTGACTTCGGGCACCACCAGAGGAATTTCCGGATCCATGCGGAAGTAAGCGGTGTTGTCTACGACGACCGCCCCGGCCGATGCGGCGAGAGGCGCAAATTTTGCGCTCACGCTTCCCCCGGCAGAGAACAGGCCGATATCGATGCCCTCAAAGGAGTCTTCCTTCAAGATCTCCACTCGGTGCTGCTCACCCCGAAACTCGAGGAATTGCCCGGCCGATCGTTCCGACGCCAGAAGACGTAGCTCCCCCACTGGAAACTCCCGCTCTTCCAAAACCTCGCGTATCTGCTCGCCGACAGCCCCGGTGGCGCCCACCACCGCTACGTTGTACTTATCTTTTTTCACGTTCGCTTATCCTTTGATCGCGTCGATCTTTTCGCGCAGCAGGCGTCCCATCTCCCGGCACCCTACCCGGCGCGCCCCAGGCTCGTCAATGTCCGCCGTCCGGTAACCCTCATTCAGCACCGCCTCGACCGCCTGCTCGATGCGATCGGCCGCCGCGCCTTGGTCCAGGGAGTGCCGCAACATCATGGCCACGCTCAGAACGGTCGCGAGCGGGTTGGCCATGTCCTTGCCGACGATATCCGGGGCGCTGCCGTGGACCGGCTCGTACATCCCAACCTTACCCCCCAGGCTTGCCGACGGAAGCATCCCGATGGAGCCCGTGAGCATCGCCGCTTCATCGCTCAGGATATCGCCGAACATGTTCGTCGTTACAATCACATCAAATTGTTTCGGATTACGGATCAACTGCATGGCGCAATTATCCACCAGCACATGCTCCAGCTGAACCCCGCCGTACCCTTCGCTGGTATGAACGCGGCTGACCACCTTGCGCCAAAGTTCCGTCGCTTCCAGCACATTCGCCTTGTCAACCGAAGTCACCTTATTGCGGCGCTTGAGAGCCGCCTGGAACGCGACATGCGCAATGCGTTCGATTTCGGGTGTCGTATAGACCAGCGTATTAACGCCGCGCTCGGAACCATCGGGAAGTCGAGTCACTCCTTTGGGCTGCCCGAAATAAATACCGCCTGTCAGCTCGCGCACGACTAACAAATCAGTTCCTTCAACCACCTCGCGTTTGAGGGTCGAAGCAGAGGCTAGGGCGGAAAAAACCTTCACCGGGCGGAGATTGGCGAAAAGCCCCAACTCCTGGCGCAGGGCCAAAAGAGCGCGTTCAGGTCGAATCGAATAATCCAGCCCGTCCCACTTGGGGCCGCCCATCGCGCCGAGAAGAACGGCATTGCTTTCTTTGGCCACTTTCAAAACCGAATCGGTCAGCGGTTTGCCATGCGCGTCGATGGACGCTCCGCCCACTAATCCTTCTTCAAGCGTGACATCAAAGCCGTAGAGTTTGGCCGCTTGATTGAGGACTTGTGTCGCTTCACGCACCACCTCAGGTCCGATCCCGTCGCCGGGCAAAACCGCAATCCTGTAGTTCATGGTCCCTCTCTCTCCACCAGCTGGCGGTAGTGTCTTCTCCCCTCCAGTTTGTTCAATGCATTAATGTATGCCAGCGCACTGGCCATGATGATATCGGTGTGCGCGCCCTGGCCGGAAACGCGAATGCCGCCAGCCTCGATGATGCACGAGACCCCTCCCTGGGCATCCGTTCCGCCCGTGATCGCATTCACCGAATAGCGGACAAGCTGTGACTGGGAGCCCGTGATCTTGGCGATGACCTTGTAACATGCGTCCACGGCCCCGTCACCCGAAGCGTGATCCGTCTGTTCCTTGCCGTCAACGCGCATTTTCACGGTGGCGGCGGGAATTCCGTCTGAGCTCGAGTTGACGTTCAAATACAACAGTTCGTAACGATCGGGTTGACCTGGAACCCGCAGAATCTCCTCCGCGATGATGGCTTCGATATCCTCGTCATAGACGTTCTTTTTCTTATCCGCCAGCTCCTTGAAGCGCAAAAAGGCACGGTTCATATCCTCCTTGCTCAGGTTGAACCCAAGGTGCTTGAGCCGTTCATCGAAGGCGTGCCGGCCCGAATGTTTACCCATGACAAGGCGGTTCCCAGGAATTCCCACGGATTCCGGCGTCATGATTTCGTAGGTCTGCTTGTGCTTGAGCACGCCGTCCTGGTGAATTCCGGCCTCATGGGCAAACGCGTTGTCGCCCACGATCGGTTTGTTGATCGGGATGGGTATCCCCGTAATCTGCGAGAGCAAACGCGACGTCGGGTAAAGCTGCTCCGTCACAATGCCTGTGTCCAGGTTGAGATAATTCTTCCGCGTCCTCAACGCCATGACCACTTCTTCCAATGACGTGTTGCCAGCGCGCTCTCCGATGCCGTTGATGGTGCACTCGATCTGTCGCGCTCCGTTGGCAACCGCCTCCAGAGAGTTCGCCACCGCCAACCCCAGGTCGTTGTGACAATGGGCACTCCACGTCACCCGATCCGCGCCCGCAGTCCGTTCGATCAAGTTGTTCACCAACGCACCGAACTCAGAAGGAATTGCGTACCCGGTGGTATCCGGAATGTTGAGAGTGTTGGCTCCGGCTCGGATCACTTCTCTGAAAATCTGGATCAAGAACTCGGGATCGCTACGCGACGCATCCTCGGCTGAGAACTCGATGTAGTCAATGTGCTTCCTGGCGTAGCTCACCGCCTTCACGGCAGCTTCCAGCACCTGTTCGCGGGACATTCTGAGCTTGTGCTTCATGTGAATGTCTGAGCTGGCAATGAAAATATGAATGCCAGGGTGCTTCGCGTGCTCAACCGCCTTGAGCGCCCGATTGATGTCTCCTTCTTGCGACCTTGCCAGACTGACAACGCGGGGCCGTTTGACTTCCCGGCAAACGCGCACCACGGAGTCGAAATCACCATCCGATGACGCCGCGAACCCCGCCTCGATAACATCGACCCCCAGCTTTTCCACCTGGCGGGCGATCAC
>JBFJTQ010000182.1:0-5937 GCA_041625275.1 Binatia bacterium
CTTGGAGTGGTAAAGACGGCCCTCCGGGATCTCAAATTGCAGATTGCAAATGGTGAATCTGAAATATGTGATCTGCAATGCCTCGCAGAGCGATGACTAGGCTTACGGTCATCACGCCGAAAGGCCTGTCGTGAGCTTAGTCGAACGGGTCACGTCAGGCTCCTTGAGACACTTTCTACTGCGGAATTCGGGTTGAATCGATCGGGAAAGCCGAACCGCCGTCCGACCCCACAACCCCTCCCCCGTCGCCGGTTACCGCCGGCTCAAAGCCCCGCGTAAAGCCCGTCGATATACCCGCTGCGATCGAGTTCGCTCAGTGGGCCGGATTCGATGAACTCTTTGGGTTTGTGCTGGGCGAAAGTCGCTTCCCGCTCCGCCAGATGATCGATGACCGCCTGAACGGCGCTATCGACCGCGTAGGGTTTCGCGGGCATCTCGGCACCGTAATTCCACGATTCCTCTAAAGCCTCCCTGTCCTTGGTGCCCAGAAACTTTGACAGAATCTTCACTGTATCCTCGCGCCGCGTCTTGAAGAAATGAACGCCCCGAACCATCGCTCGCATAGTGCGCAGCATCAGATTCGGATACTTCTTCATCAGCGACCGGCGCGTGGCAAAAGTCGATCCCTGATACTCAATCTTCAGCTCCGCAAGATTCACGAGAAAATTCATCCCCGCCTTCCGGGCGAACAGTGTCGCCGGCGGGGAGAGCATGGTTGCCGAGACTTTGCGGGCCTCAAGGGCGATCCACATGGCTTCGTTGCTGCCGAGAAAAAGAAGTTTGACATCCTTGTCGGGATTCAATCCTAAATGCTGGAGCGCCGACCGGGCGTTCTTCTCATAAGCATCGCCGGGCCGCTGCAGACCGATAATCGCCCCGGCAAGCTCTTTGGCACTGCGTATTTCCGGACGGGTCACCAGCGACATTGACGCGTACCGCGTCAACCCCCCCAGCATGACCACATCGCCGTTCTTGACGGAGACCGGAATAAGAAGATAGGCAGACATGGTGGCAAAATCGGTGTCGCCCGATATCAGGGCCATCGGCGATACCGCTCCCGCTGTGCGCACGACCTCGACTTCAAGCCCCTCTTCGCGAAAAAGGCCGGCTTCATGGGTCAAGTACGGAATCGAATGCGTCACCGCCCGCGCCGCATAACCAATACGAATGCGCCCCTTTTCTGCCTTGCTCTGAGCTGAAGCCACGGAACTCATGAGACCTATAAGGACAAAAGCCATCACCGCAGTTCGATGAATTGAGTTCATACAAAATGCTCCTTGGTGGGTGGGATGAGTGCCTGTTTTTTTTAAGGGTGTATGTCAATTTGCCTCAATCGGCAAGCGTCCTCTGATCGACAGTGTGCGCTGCGACCCCGACCCGGATGATGGCACAATGCCCATGTCGGATGGACTGCGCGTGAACGCCGTTTGTAAAGCCGTGAATCGGCGCGGCTGGCAGGGCATCTCCGGACGATGCCGCAGGTCGCGCTTGCCCGTCTGTCAGCAAACAAGAGACTGCGCCACTCGCTGCTCCTTCGTCAACCTTCGACGCAGACCATCGCTGCCGTTTATCGCTCTCTCGGAACACTTGGGGATGCTGACGGCGCTATGGATTGGAGGTTTGGATTATGTTTCCGGTATCGCTATATAATTCGACCGGACCGTATCGTTCCAGAATGGATTTGATCCTGCCGGCGTCACCCACGGCCACAAGCTGCATGGTATCTGGATTCAGATACCTGCGCGCGACGCGCTGCACGTCGTCTGCCGTGACAGCCATGACCCTCGCTGGATATGAACCCCAGTAATCTGCGGGCAGTCCATACTGCCTGCGCGTGACCGTAAATTGAAGGACGCGGGTTGGCCGTTCCAAAGACAGGGCGAAACTTGCGGCAATCGCGCGCTTACTTTCTTCCAACTCGGCGGCCGGCACTTTCTCATCGCGAATGCGGCGGATCTCGTTAAAGAACTCCACGAGCGCCTCGGCCGTGACCTCGGTACGCATGTTCCCGCCGGCACGCCACGGCCCCGGATACTTGACGGCGGTAAAATCGCTGTAGACGCCGTAGGTATAGCCCTTTTCCTCCCGCAGATTGAGAAACAACCGCGCCGCAGGGCCTCCCCCGAGCAGCCGGTTCATCACCGCCATGGGAATGAAATCCGCACTGCGCCGTTCGATGGCAATATTGCCTAGGGCAATGGTGGTCTGGACCGAGTTGGGGCGGTCCACCAAATAGACTTTGCGTGCTTTGGCGGGGACCGGATTAGGCGGCAGTAGCGGTTTGAATTTGCTCCTTGGCCAACCCCCCAGCCACTGTTCGAGCTTGGGAATCAGTTCCTTGGCGCGCACATCGCCCGCAATAGCCAGAATTGTATTTTGCGGTCGGTAGCGTTCGCCATGCCATTTTAAGAGCGCCTTCGGAGTGAGAGAATCGATGGATTGGGGCGTCGGAGACACTACGGCCGCCGGATGAGTTCCGAACACCGCGCGGTTAAAGCGTTCGCTTAGCAGGAAGTTAGGAGATGCTCTCTGTTGGCTCAGCTGTACCCGAAGCCGCTGCTTGAGTTTAGCAAGTTCGTCCGCCGGGAAAGCGGGATTTAACAGCACGTCGACCGCCACGGCAAACCACGCCGAAAAATTGTCGCTCAGACCCGAAGCACTCAGCACGGCATCGGTGGAACCGAAACCCGAGGCCGCACCCAGCGTAGCTCCCAGCCGGTCCACCTCTTCCGCAATTTCTTTGCTTGTGCGCGATCTCGTACCTTCCCGCAGCATTTGTGCCGTCACAGAGGCAAGCCCATTCATTTCAGTCGGCTCAAAGAGAGGCCCTGCGCCTCCGAGATGAAACTCGACAAAGACAGTTGGAAAGCGATGGTCTTCCTGAATGGTAACTGTGACACCGTTTTTTAGCTTGCCTTCTATCGCCTTGGGAAGCTCAACGCTTAGAATCCGACCCGACACTGGAGCCTTATTCTTGCGCTCGACCTTACTGAGCGGTGTGCTCGGTACGTCGTCCTCTCCAAGAAGCGGCGCAGACCATAACGCGAGACAAGTTACTGCCAGTGGCCAGGCTACAGCCCTCCCCCAGAACAAGTGAAGACGAAAGTTAATGCTAAGCCGCATGATTCCCTATGGAACCCGACGATTCGTAGGTGTTGCTACTTGCGCCTTCGGCATGGTCGTTACGACCGTCCGATTGGTTTCCGTCAGATAGGCGATGGCAACCCGCTGAAGATCGGCTTTGCTAACTTGGCTGATCTTTTGCCACACTGTATTGATCAGCTCCGGTTTGTCGTAATAAACAGCGTAGCGACCGAGCATGGTGGCGCGACTGCGGGTGCTGTAAAGACCTTGAGCATGCTGTCGGCGCAGTTGCATCCGGATTTTGTCGAGTTCCCAGTCCGCGATCAGTTCCGTCTTAGCTCGTTCTAACTCTTCAAACACAAGAGCTTCGACTTCCGTCAGGCTGACCCGTGGCCGAACCATGATAGATATCCAGAAGAGAGACGTATACCGCCTTTCATCGGGCCCGGCGGAGATACTAAGCGCCATTTCTTTTTCTTTCACCAGCTTCTGGTACAGACGCGATGACAAACCCCCACCAAGAACATGACCCCAAACCTTGAGCGCATACGCCTCGGACGTATCGCCTGGGGGGACTTTGTAAACGATGTCGATGCGGGGCGTCTGGGCGAAAGCATCTTCGAGAGTTTGTCGCCGCTCGCCTTTTTGTTCCGGCTCCGTCATATCCGGTGCAGGGGGTGGCGAGTGCGAGGGGATGCTCTCGAAGTATTTTTTCACCAAGGCGAACGCATTCTCGGTTTTGAAAGCTCCCACCAGCGACAGTACGGCATTATTGGGCGCATAATACATGCGAAAAAAATCTCTCACGTCTTCAAGCGTCGCAGCGTTCAGGTCTTCCATCGATCCGATAGTCGAATGCTTGTAGGCAAAGTTGTCGTACGCAGTGGCTAAAACCGTTTCCGCTGTTTTTCCGTAAGGGCGGTTATCGTAATTTTGCCTGCGCTCCTCCATCACTGTCTGGCGCTGGTTGTCGAAATTAGCCTGGTTGATCCGTAGCGAGCGCATCCGGTCGGCTTCAAGGAAGATCCCTAGTTCCAGCTCGTTTGCCGGTAAGGTCTGAAAATAGGCCGTCCGATCCGCGTTTGTCATGCCGTTGGCGGTACCTCCGTTGTTCAGCACGAGAATAAAATGCTCCCCCTTCCCCACGTTCTTGGATCCTTGGAACATCATGTGCTCGAACAAGTGGGCAAATCCGGTGCGCCCTGGCCGTTCGTCACGCGACCCGACATTGTAAGTCATGCATATCGAGTAGGTTGGCGCGCTGTGATCCTCGGAAATGATAACACGGAGGCCGTTTTTCAATTTGAACTCTTTAAACGGCACGTCAAAGGACTTGGTCGGCTTCGGCTCGGACTCCGACGCGACTGTTTGGGCCCACAGCGCGGCAAAGAAGGGAATGAGGACTAGCGATCCTTTCAGTAGATGGATAGCCTTGCGCAGTTGATACTCCTCACAACGCATGCGACCGGTTGCTCCTGCAATTTCCCAGTGCTCTTTGTCGGCTCGGAGAGCGACTGAACGATAAGATCGTCCGGGCCGCCACCCGAAAAAGGCAAGATTCCGCGTCGAAGCGTCTTGAAAGGCTAGACGATCGCCTCTCGACTTTTTCCACTTGCGGATAGTGCCAAATAGGACTCACCCCACGACGTCTCTTATAACGTATTAAAATTTCAGGCAACACTCTGGAGCAGCCTTGTTCGGGAAGGCAAGAGGCGGAAAGCATCGTCAGGGAAACGGCCTTGGGGTGACGAACTCCAAGCAACGACAAGAATTTTTGCGCTCCAAGCCGCCGTTTCCTGCAGCAGGGGGGCATGGGGAGTGCGGTTTTCCTTGCATCCGCAAGCACGTCACCGGAAAACTCAATTCTCTTCGCTAGAAACCACAGGGTGTGCCACTGATCCCCGTAAGAGAAAGCCTTTGTCTCATTTCGCGCCAGCAAGTACGCTTCAGAACGGTCGCAACCTGGGCGTGCGTTTATGCCAAAGAGGGGCTATCTGCAAGGTCAACCTCGGCGAAGCTCAGAGATCGAGTCTGACAGCGGTACAGACGGTTGTGTTTCCGCGCCGGCGCGGATTCTCCAGTCTCGCCTTTAGGTTGGACGATTCGATGATCTAGATTGTACTTGCCCCAGACAGCTTTTTGGGGGATAGACAGTGTTCTAATTTTTTGACCTCCCTATCATGATCTCCTATGCCGTCTGTGGCGGTAACCTTCTGTTGGTGTGGTTGGAAAAACCCCGCTGGATGCCGCCCCATCAAGCGACGCACTGTGGCAAACAGCCAGCGTTTCGCCGTTAATAATAAGGAGCAGGCCTATCGCATCAGGCGGGCTAGCCAAAACGCCAATTTTGTGTTTTATAAAGTAAATCGTCTTTAGTCTTTCGCAACCATGGAAAAGACCAAAAAATCAGCCGCTAAGGGCTACCCTCATTTAACCATCCTGGAAGATATCAGCGCGCTCATCACGCGATCCCACGACCTGCACGAAACGCTCGAAAACGTAGTGTCCACGGTTAGGGAACGGATGGAGACGGAAGTCTGTTCGCTTTACATTCTCGACCAGCAAAGGAAACGCCTGACCCTACGCGCCACAATGGGTCTCGATCAGGAATCCGTCGGTAAGGTTTCGATGGGCACCGGCGAAGGGCTGACAGGGCTGGTCATCGAACGCATGAAGCCGGTGATGGTTGTCGATGCGCTCGCCCATCCACGCTACAAGTATTTTCCGGAAACCGGCGAAGAGCGTTTCCACTCGTTTTTGGGCGTGCCGCTTATCGAAAAGAAGATGCCCTTGGGCGTCCTTGTTGTCCAGACCTCGCGACGGCGGGAGTTTTCGCGTGATGAAATCCGACTA